>CANFIE010000006.1 GCA_947446625.1 Acetobacteraceae bacterium
CTCGAAGCGGCGCACCTCGGCATTCTGGTCCAGGCGAGAGAAGAAGGCGTCTCGCTGCGCTGCCATGCCGCCGGGGTAAACCCGGTTCACCGCGCTTTTCACCGCGCCCCAGCCACGGTTGTCCAGCACGATGGTGAAGATGGGCAGGCCGTGCATCTGCGCGACGCTGTACACCGCATCCGGGCTGCCGAAGTGGTAGCTGCCGTCACCCACAATCTGCAGCACCCGAGAATCCGGCCGCGCCAGCTTCACGCCCAGCGCCATGCCGCCCGAGAAGCCCAGGCCGCCACCGGCAAAGCCGATATAGGTCTGCGGCTCGGTGCGCTCGATGAAGTCCTGCACATGGCCGCCATTGCGGATGGCCTCGTTCACCACAATGTCGTCGGCGCGCAGCAGCTTGTTCAGCGAGGCCATCAGGAAGGGCACGGTCACCTTGTCGGCCTCGCCAGCCTGGGCCGCCATGGTCGCCAGCTTGCGGGCACGGGCGGTGCGCGGCGCGTCCCAGCCGGCAATGCGCGCCGCCACCCGGGCGGTATATTCGGGCGTGCTGGCGGCACGGATGGCCGCTGCCACCTGAGCCAGCACAATGGTGCAGTCGCCCTGCACCCGCAGGTCACCCGGGAAGTTCCAGATCGGCAGGTCGCGCTTGGCGGCGTCCACATCCACATGGATGAAGTAGGTTTCCTCGCGGTGGCGATGCACGCTGGGCACCCAGGGCACATCCACATCCAGCAGCAGGCCGAGATCGGTTTCAAGCAGCAGCTCACCCGGCTCAAACCCGGCAAAGGCCGGGCTATTGTGCGGGCAGTTCATGTACACCGGGTAGTGCGAGACGATGCGGATGCCGGCCAGCATGGCCAAATCCTGCAAGGCGGCCACGGCTTCCGGCTTGCGGCCGAGGTAACCGCAGAAGGCCACCGGGTTCTCGCTGGCCATGATCTTGGCCGCCATCTGCGCCACCACATCGGGCGCCGCGCCGCCGGCCATAACCGCGCCGTAGCGTGCCGGCGGGTAGCTGCGGATCTTTTCCTCGTCGATCTCCTCGGCCAGCGTCTCACGCGGCAGGGACATGAAAACCGGGCCGGTCGGCTCGCTCATCATCATGGCGGTGCCACGGGCCAGCAGCTCCTTGGCTACCACGCCGCTGGGCAGGCAGTATTCCCACTTGGTGTAGGGCCGCACGATGCTGGCGATGTCGTAGGGGTCCTGGATGAAGTGGACATAGGTATCGCGGCTGCCAATCAGCTCGCCACGGGTGGTGAAGGGGGCGCGCCCGGCCATGAGGAAGACCGGCACCCGGCCACGGCAAAGGTTGTGCATGCCCATGGCGGCATTGGCGGTGCCGGCATCCACATGCACCAGCACGGCCTGGCCCTTGCCGGTCATGATGGCGTAGCCGCCGGCCATATGCACCGCCACCACCTCATGCGGCGCGGTGATGAGCGGCGGGCGCGGGCGGTTGCCTTCGTCCCAGCGGGCGATTTCCTCAATGATGGAGACGTGGTCGGTGCCCAGGTTGCAGAACAGGTAGTCGATCCCGCTCTCGACCAGGCCTTCGAGGAAATAATGCGCGGCGGTATGGCTGGCCATGGACGGGCTCCCTTGAGGGCTGATTTCGGCGCGAAAACTCGGCCCTGGCGGCGGCGCTGTCAAATGCCGCGCGGCCTGCTACCCTGCGGGCAAAGAGGAGGCGCCAATGGGTCCGCTGAGCGGGATCAAGGTCATCGAATTCGCCGGCATCGGCCCGGGGCCGTTCTGCGCCATGCTGCTGGCGGATATGGGCGCCGAGGTGATTCGGCTGGACCGCCCGGATGGCCCGCCGATGGACCGGCGCGACGCCGTGCTGCGCGGCCGGCAAAGCGTGACGCTGGACCTGAAGCAGCCCGCCGCCGTGGAGGCCGCGCTGAAGCTGGTGGCCGGTGCCGATGCGCTGATTGAGGGGTTTCGCCCCGGGGTGATGGAAAGGCTGGGGCTGGGGCCGGCGGAATGCCTGGCCCGCAACCCGCGTCTGGCCTATGGCCGCATGACCGGCTGGGGCCAGACCGGCCCGCTGGCCCAGGCCGCCGGGCATGACATGAACTATATTTCCATCAGCGGCGCGCTGCATGCCATGGGCAGCGCGGACCGCAAGCCCAGCCCGCCGCTGAACCTGGTAGGGGATTATGGCGGCGGCGGCATGCTGCTGGGCTTCGGGCTGCTCGCGGCCATTTTGCAGGCCCGCGCCACCGGCAAGGGCCAGGTGGTGGATGCCGCCATGAGCGACGGCGCTGCGCTGCTGATGGCGCCGATCTACGCCATGATGGCGCGCGGCCGCTGGCAGCCGCAGCGCGAGAGCAACATGCTGGATGGCGCCGCGCCCTGGTACGACACCTATACGTGTTCCGATGGCGGCTTCGTTTCGGTGGGGCCGATTGAGCCGCAATTCTTCGCGTTGTTCATGCGCAAGCTTGGGCTGAACGCGGATGACCACAAGGACCGCATGCAGCCCGCCGCTTGGCCGGCGCTGAAGGCCAAGCTGACGGCGGTGTTCGCAACGCAACCGCGTGACCATTGGGCCGCGCTTTTTGCGGGCGATGACAGTTGCGTGGCCCCGGTGCTGAGCATGGCCGAGGCGCCGCTGCACCCGCACAATGTGGCGCGGCAAACCTTTGTGGAGCGGGACGGCGTGCTGCAAGTGGCGCCGGCGCCGCGGTTTTCCGCCACCCCGGCGGAACCCGGCCTGCCGCCGCCTTTGCGTGGCGAACATACCCAACAGGTGCTGGCCGCGCTCGGCCTCAGCGCCGCCGAGATTCAGCAGATCAGCGGAGCCAAGTGATGGAAAAGCTGCCCCCCTTCCCGCCCCGCACGGTGTTGACCGAGGAGCACGAGGCGTTCCGCGCCACGGTGCGCAACTTCTTCGACAAGCACGTCACGCCCTTTCACCGCCAATGGGAGAAGGACGGCATTGTGCCGCGCGAGGTCTGGCTCGCCGCTGGTGAGGCCGGGCTGCTCTGCCTTTCCATGCCGGAGGAATATGGCGGGGCGGGCGCCGATTTCGGCTACTCCACCGTGCTGATCGAGGAAACCGGCCGCGCCCAGGCCAGCGGCGTTGGCTTCTCGCTGCATAACGACATTACCGCGCCCTATATCCTCAGCTACGCCACCGAGGCGAAGAAGCGCGAATGGCTGCCGAAGATGGCGCGGGGCGAGATGATCACCGCCATTGCCATGACCGAACCCGGCATGGGCAGCGATTTGAAGGCGATGCGGACGCGCGCCGAGAAGGATGGCACGGACTACATCATCAATGGCAGCAAGACCTACATCACCAATGGGCAGAACGCCCACCTGGTGATTCTGTGCTGCAAGACCGACCCCGCCGCCGGCCGCAAGGGCATCAGCCTGATCTGCGTTGAGGAAGGCACGCCGGGTTTTGCGAAAGGGAAAAACCTGGAGAAGCTGGGGCTGCATGCGCAGGATACCAGCGAGCTGTTCTTCCAGGATGTGCGGGTGCCGCAGGCCAATCTGCTGGGCGAGGAAGGCCGCGGCTTCAACTACCTCATCAGCAACCTGCCGCAGGAGAGGCTGATCATCGCCATGCGCGCCGCGATGGGCATGGAAGTGGCCATTGAGGAAACCGTGACCTGGGCGCGCGACCGCAAGCTGTTCGACAGCACGGTGTTCGACATGCAGCACAACCGCTTCAAGCTGGCGGAATGCCGGGCGAATGCGGTGATGTATCGCAGCTTTGCCGACCATTGCCTGGCGCTGCATCTGCAAGGCCAGTTGAGCGTGGAGATGGCGGCGACGGCCAAGCTGATGGGCGCCGAGCTGTACTGCAAGGTGCTGGATGACTGCCTGCAGATTCACGGCGGCATGGGCTACATGCAGGAAACCAAGGTGGCCCGCGCCTGGGCCGATGCGCGGGTGGGGCGGATTTACGGTGGCAGTTCGGAGGTGATGAAGGAAATCATCGCCAGGACGCTGTGATGAACCGCCGTTCCCTGCTGGCCGCGCCGCTGGTGCTGCCCTTCGCCGCCCGGGCGCAAACGCGCTTTCCGGACCGGCCCATCACCATTCTGGTGCCCTTCGTGGCCGGCGGCAGCACCGATGTGGTGATGCGCGCCTTGGCCGATGCCGCCACCAGGCGGCTGGGCCAGCCGGTGCTGGTGGAGAACCGGCCGGGCGCCGGTTCCTCGCTGGGGCCGGCCGCCGTGGCGCGGGCTCGGCCAGATGGCTACCTGCTGACGCAATTGCCCAACTCGGCCATTCGGCTGACCTTTCTGCAGCGGCTGAGCTACGACGTGCTGCGCGACTTCACCCCCGTCGTGCACCTGACCGGCTATCTGTTCGGCATCATCGTGAAGAAGGATTCGCGCTGGCGGAACTGGGGTGAGTTCCTGGCCGAGGCGAAGGCCAATCCGGGCAAGCTCACCATCGGCAATGCCGGCACCAATGGCACGCCGCATCTGGGCGCGCTGGAATTGACGCAGCGTGCCGGCATTGAACTGCTGCACGTGCCCTACCGCGGTGAGGCCGAGAGCGCCCAGGCGGTGCTGGGCGGCCATGTGGATGCCGCTGCCACCACCGCGCTGGGCGGCGCCATGGTGACCGATGGCCTGGCCCGCTGGCTGAACACCTGGACCGCCGAGCGGACCCGCAAATGGCCCGATGCGCCGACGCTACGTGAGTTGGGCTACGACATGGTGGTGAGCGGCCCCTACGGCCTGGTGGGCCCGGCCAACATGCCGCCCGAGGTGACGAAGACGCTGCACGACGCCTTCCGCGATGCGATGGCGGACCCGAGCCATATGGCGGTGATGGACCGGTTCGACATGAATGTGGACTACAAGAGCAGCGCCGACTACGCCGCTTTTCTGCAACAAGTGGTACCGCAGGAACAGGCGCTGATCCGCCGCCTTGGCCTGACGCCCAACTGAACCAACAACCGGGAACGCCCATGAAAACCCTGCCCCGCCGCGCCCTGCTGGCCGCGCCCGCGCTGCTGCCCTTTGTTGCCCGGGCGCAGGGTGGCTTCCCGGAAAAGCCCATCACCATCGTCATCCCCTTCACCGCCGGGGGTGCCACCGATGTGCAGATGCGCGCCTTTGCCGAGGCCGCCACCCGCGCCTTTGGCCAAACCGTGCTGATTGAGAACCGCCCCGGCGGCGGCGCGGTGCTGGGCATGGCGGCGGTGGCGCGCGGCCGGCCTGATGGCTACACCCTGGCGCAGATGATTCTGCCCGGCATGCGGCTGCCCTTCATGCAGCGCATGAGCTTCAACCCGCGCACCGACTTCACGCCCATTGTGCACCTTACCGGCTATACCTTCGGCGTGGTGGTGCGGGCGGAAAGCCCGTACCACACATGGGCCGACCTGGTGGCCGATATGCGCCGCCGCCCGGGGCAGATTCGCTGGGGCAATACCGGCGCCAATGGCACGCCGCACCTCACCAACGTGGACCTGGCCGAGCGCGAGCGCGTGGAGGTTATTCACGTGCCGTTCCGGGGCGAGGCGGATGCCACGCCGGCGCTGATGGGCGGGCATATCGAATGCGCTTCCACCGGCTCGGGTTCCGGTGAGTTGGTGATCCAGGGGCGGCTGCGCTTCCTGAACTTCTGGACGCGGGAGCGGGTGAAGCGCTTCCCCACCATCCCGACGCTGCTGGAGTTGGGCTACCAGGGCATGGTGGTGACCTCGCCCTACGGCATTGTTGGCCCGGCGGGCATGGACCCGGCGCTGGTGGCAACCCTGCATGAAGGCTTCCGCAAGGCCGCGCATGACCCCGCGCATCTGGCGACGCTGGACCGGCTGGACATGCCGAACGAATACCTGAACAGCGCCGACTACGCCCGCTTCATGGCCGAGACCACCAATATGGAAGAAGCCCGGGTGAAGCGGCTGGGGCTGGCGGCACAATAGCCGCCGCTACCCACCGCGATGCTGTTCCTTCAGCATCCGCCGTAGCAGCTTGCCAGCCTCACTGCGCGGCAACTCGCTGACAAACTCCACCAGGCGCGGCACCTTCGGCCCCGCCAGGTGTTGCCGGGCATAGTCGCGCAGTGCCTCGGCCAGCGCCGGGGAGGCAGGCTCGCCCGGCACCACCACGGCCTTCACCTGTTCGCCGAAATCCGGATGCGGCACGCCCACCACCGCCACTTCGCGCACCGCCGGGTGCTGTGCCAGCGCGGCCTCGATCTCGGCGGGGTAGATGTTGACGCCGCCGGAGAGGATAAGGTCCGCCCGGCGGTCGCTGAGGAACAGAAAGCCTTCCTCATCCACGCTGCCCAGGTCGCCCAGGCTTTGCCAGCCTTTCTCGTTGCGGGCGGTGGCGGTCTTCTCGCTGGCGTTGTGGTAGGCGAAGGGCGGCCCGCCCTCGAACCAGATCTGCCCCACCTCATGCGGCGCGGCCTCGCTGCCATCCTCATGCAGAATATGCAGCACCACATTGTTCACCGGCCGGCCAACGCTGCCGGGCTTGCGCAGCCAGGTTTCGCTGTCGATGACGGTGGTGCCGACGCTTTCCGAGCCGGCATAGTACTCCTTGATGATCGGCCCCCACCACGCGATCATCGCCCGCTTCACCGCCACCGGGCAGGGCGCGGCGGCGTGGATGGCGCAGCGATGGCTGGAGAGGTTGAACTGCGCCCGCACCGCATCCGGCAGGGCCAGCAGCCGCACGAACATGGTGGGCACCCATTGGCTGTGCGTGACGCCGTATTGCGCAATGGCAGCCAGGCAGGCGGTGGCATCGAATTTCTTCAGCACCACCACGCTGCCGCCCTCGTTCAGCGTGCGCATGCAGTAGGCATTGGGCGCGGCATGGTACAGCGGCGCCGGCGAGAGATAGACCGTGCTGTCGTCAAAGCCGTACCAGTGCTTCCAGTGCATGTCCGGCTCTGGCGCGGCGTGCATCTCGGGCGGCATCACCGGGCGGCGAATGCCCTTGGGCAGCCCGGTGGTGCCGGAGGAATACAGGAACACCCGCCCCACTGGCCTTACCGGCAGCGGCGCCGGGGTATAGGCAGCCAGCCCTGCCTCGTAGCTGGCATAGCCCGGCACGCCCTCGCCCAAGGCGAAGCGCAGCCTTTCCCCCACCGCGCCCTCGGCCACCAGCTCCTGCGCCAAATCCGCCAGGGCGGAGCTGACAATCAGCGCCTTCGCGCCGCTGTCCTGCAGCACATAGGCAATCTCGCGCGGGCGCAGGTGGATGGAGAGCGGCGTGTAATGCAGCCCGGCACGGCGGATGGCGAAGGCAATCTCGAAGAACTCAGGCCGGTTGTCGCACAGCAGCGCCACCGTCTCATCGGGTTGCAGGCCCAGGCCCACCAGCCATTGCGTCGCCAGGTTGGCGCGGCGGTCCAGTTCGGCATAGGTGCAGGTTTCGCCGGTCTCGGGGAAATGCAGCGCGATTTTCCCCGGCTGGGTCGCCGCCCAACGCGCCAAATGGCCCATGCCCGTTTCCTTCCCCGTGTTACCACCAGCCTGTAGCGCGCCGCGCAATCCCGTCAACGCCTTGCATCGCGGCGCGGCGGCGTGAAGGATGCGGCAATAATGCGGGAAGGAACGCCACCCATGCCAAACGCGGTCATCGTTGATGCCGTTCGCACCCCCATGGGCCGGGGCAAGCCGGGCGGGGCGCTGTCGGAAGTGCATCCGAACGACCTGATGGCCGCCGTGCTGACCGGCCTCATCAACCGTAACCGGCTGGACCCGGGCAGCGTGGAGGATGTGGTGATTGGCTGCGTTTCCCAGGTGGGGGAGCAGAGCATGAACCCGGGTCGGCTGGGCTGGCTGGCCGCCGGCTACCCGGAACACGTGCCCAGCACCACCATTCAGCGCATGTGCGGCAGCAGCCAGCAGGCGGTGCATTTCGCCGCCCAGGGCGTGATGGCCGGTGCCTATGACATTGTGATCGCCGGTGGCGTGGAGAGCATGTCTCGGGTGCCGATGGGCAGCAGCCGGATCGACAAGGACCCTTACGGCGAGACCTTCAAGGCGCGCTATCTGCCAGGGCTGGTGAACCAGGGCGTTTCAGCGGAACTGGTGGCGGCCAAATGGGGCCTCGGCCGGGCCGAGATGGATGCCTATGCCGCGCAGTCGCACCAGCGCGCCACCGCCACGGATTTCTCGGCCGAGATCATCCCCGTGGCCACGCCGGGCGGCATGGTGGCACGCGACGAGACCATCCGGCCGCAGACCACCGCCGAATCCCTCGCCACGCTGAAGCCGGCCTTCCAGAACGCCGAGCTTGGCGCCCGCTTTCCGCAGATCAACTGGGGCGTCACCGCCGGCAATTCCTCGCAGATCACCGACGGCGCCTCGGCCGTGCTGATCATGAGCGAGACCACCGCCGCCCGGCTGGGGCTGCGCCCGCGGGCGCGCTTCGTGGCGTTTGACGTGATTGGCGACGACCCGCTGCTGATGCTGACCGCACCGATTCCGGCCACCCGCCGGGTGCTGGCCAAGGCCGGCATGCAGTTGGGGCAGATCGAGCATATCGAGGTCAACGAAGCTTTTGCCAGTGTGCCGCTGGCCTGGGCCAAGGAGCTGGGCGGCGATGCCGACCGGCTGAACCCGGCGGGCGGCGCCATCGCGCTCGGCCATCCGCTCGGCGGCTCGGGCACCCGGCTGCTCACCACCATGCTGGGCGCCATGGAACGCAGCGGCGCCCGCTACGGCCTGCAAACCATGTGCGAAGCCGGCGGCATGGCCAACGCCACCATCATCGAACGCCTGTAAGGAACGCCAGACCATGCAAATCGCCAATACCGTCGCCATCGTCACCGGCGGCGCCTCCGGCCTCGGCCTTGCCTCCGCCAAGCGGCTGATTGCCGCCGGCGCCAAGGTGCTGCTGGTGGACCTGGAACGCAGCAATGCCGAAGCCGTCGCCGCCGAACTTGGCCATGGCACCCAGCACGCCTATGCCAATGTGACCGACGAGGACAGCATGGCCGCCGCCGTGGCCAAGGCGGAAACCATGGGCCGCGTCAGCATCCTCGTGCATTGCGCCGGCATTGGCGGCAGCAAGCGCGTGGTGGACAAGGACGGCGCGCCGATGCCGCTGGCACACTTCGCCAACATCGTGAACGTGAACCTGGTGGGCAGCTTCAACGCCGTGCGCCTGGCCGCCGCCGCCATGGCGAAGAACGAACCCATCAACGGTGAACGCGGCGTCTGCATCATGACCGCTTCCATCGCCGGCTATGAGGGCCAGATTGGACAGAGCCCCTACGCCGCCAGCAAGGCCGGCGTGATCGGCCTGACCATCTGCGCGGCGCGCGACCTGGCCAGCCGCAACATCCGCGTCTGCACCATTGCGCCGGGCATCATGGACACGCCGATGCTGGGCCGCCTGCCGGACAATATCCGCGCTGGCCTGGCCGCCAACGTGCCCAACCCGGCCCGGCTGGGCGACGCGGATGAATACGCCATGATGGCGCAGCAGATTGTGGAGAACCCCTACCTGAACGGCGAAACCATCCGCGTGGATGGCGCGCTGCGCATGGGCTTCCGGTGAAACCGCCGGCCGCCACCAGCCTGCCGGAAATCCGCGAGCAGGACGCCCCACCCGCCACGGCGGCGGTGTACGCGGCGCTGCGGCAGGCCAGTGGCGTGCCGCTGGTCAACCTCATCTGGCGCCACTTCGCGGCGTTGGAAGGCGCGCTGCCCTGGGCCTGGGCCACGCTGGGTCCGGCCATGCAGGCGGGCTACGCGGCCGGCGCCCGCAAACGCCTGGCCGCCGCGCTGGTGCTGCCGCCGGTGGAGCGCCTGACCCTGGCGCAATGGCAGGCGGCCGGGCTGGATATGGCCGATTTGCAGGTCATTCGCGGCCTGGTTCAGGTGTACAGCCGGGGCAACCAGACCAATCTGGTGTGCCTGACGGCGCTGCGCCGGCATTTGGCCGGCACGCCGGCGCTGCCCGGCGCGCCCGCCGTGGTTGCGCCCGTGGGCGCACCGCTGCCGCCCGTGCCCAGCCTGCCGCGGCTGGCGGAATTGCCGCCCGCCACCCAGATGTTGGCCCAGGCCCTGGGTGCGCGGCATGACGCTGCCGCTACGGGCATCATCCCCAGCCTGTGGCTGCACTTGGCGCATTGGCCGGCGCTGCTGGCCGCGCTGCCCGGCTGGCTCGGCCCCATGCTGCAACCGCCCATGCTGCGCGCCACCCGCCACGCCGCCATGGCCCTGGCGGAGCGCGAGGGCGATGCGCTGCGCCCGCACTTCACCCCGCCCGGCCCGGCACCGCAGGCCGCGGCGATGCTGGCCGCGCTGGAGACCTTCACCACCCTGCTGATCCCGGACATGGTGCCGGTGGGGCTGGCGCTGGAAGCCATGCTGCCGGAAGCATAAGGCGGCCCGCAGGGCCGAGCGCCCGGCGATTGAGGGTGCCGATAAGGTAGCCCTATTCCAGCTTCATGCCGGAACGCCGCACCACCTCGGCCATGGCGGTGAATTCGCGCTGGATATGGGCGGCGAACGCCACCGGGCTGCTGTTCACCACCCGGCCGCCCTGTTCCCGCAGCCGCGCCTGCGCCGCCGGCTGGGCCAAGGTTTCGTGCAACGCGCGCGAGAGCACGGCAATGCGGTCAGCCGGGGTGCCGCCGGGGGCCAGCACTCCGTACCAGGTCTCGGTCACCACGCCGGGCACGCCGGCCTCGGCCATGGTGGGCAGGTCCGGCAGAATCGGCAGGCGCTCGGCGCTGGTGATGGCAATGGCGCGCACCGTGCCCTCGCGCACCTGGGCCTGCAGGGCGGGCACGTCGGCCAGCAGCACCTGGATGCGCCCGGCCACCAATTCCGTCACCGCCGGGGCGGCGCCACGGAACGGGATGTGCACCATTTCGATGCCCGCCGCCTGGCTGAAAACCTCGGCCGCCACATGCAGCGAGCCACCAATGCCGGAGCTGCCATAGCTCAGCTTGCCCGGCTCGCGCTTGGCCAGCGCCACCAGTTCCGCCACGCTGCGCACCGGCAGGCTGTTGGCCACGCAGACAATCTGCGGCACGGCGAGGATTTGCCCAACCGGCGCTAGGTCCTTAAGCGGGTCAAACGCCATGCGCGGCATCAGATGCGGCATGATGGTCAGCGCGCCATTGCTGGCATGGATCAGCGTCAGCCCATCGGGCCGCGCCTTGGCGACGAATTCGGTGCCCACCAGCCCGCCAGCGCCCGAGCGGCTTTCCACCACCACCTGCTGCCCCAGCCGTTCCGCCATGCCAGGGCTGATGACGCGGGCGATGAAATCCGCCGGACCGCCGGGCGGAAACGGCACGATCAGCCGCAAGGGCTGGTCGGGCCAGGCCGGCTGGGCAACCGCCCCGCTGGCAAAGGGCAACATGGCCAGGGCGGCCCGCCGGGTCAGGCGCATGCGTCGTTACCCCTATTTGCGATCATCAACAGGCACGGTGGCCTTGGCCGAGGGTCGGGCGGCGAAAACCTCGCCCCAGGCCGCCAGCTTGGGCCGCCCCTCGCGCCAGTTCAGCGAGCTGTAGCGAAAGTCGAGGTAGCCCAGTGCGACACCAATCGCGATATGGCCCATGGAGAAGGGCGCGCCGGCGATATCCGCCGCCTCCTGCTCCAGCAGGTTCAGCGTGGCGCGGGCCTTGCGCTCATAGCCGGCAATGGCGGCGTTATGGGGTATGGCGCGTGAACGCTCACTCAGCCAGGCCACCAGCACTTCCAGCAGGCCGGTGGCCAGCGCGTGCCAGCGCATGGCGCGCAGCCGGGCCGGGCCGGCCGGCGGCACCAGCCACCCGCGCGAGAACTCGTTGAGGTATTCAATGATGGGCTGGCTGTCGAACAGCGTGGTGCCATCCTCCAGCACCAGGGTGGGAATGCGGCCCAGCGGGTTGACAGACAGGTGCTCGAAATTCGGCACGGTGGCGGAAACCAGCGTCGGAACCGTGCGAATCCGGTGCTCCAACCCCAGCTCATGCGCGGCAACCATGACCTTGCGCACGAAGGGCGAGCGGGAGGACCAGTACAGGATCATATCGGCGGCCATGACGTTCTCTCAGAATCTACCATAGTTTCGCGCTTCCCGCGCTTGCCCGCAACGTCGCCGCACGACAGTTTCCCCCGCATGAACGCCCCAGATGATGACGACGACGACGACGCGCCCCCCGGCCTGCCCCCCGGCACCCCGTTTTACATGACCCCCGCCGGCCATGCCGCCCTGACCGAGGAGCTGCGCGCCCTGTGGTATGACGAGCGCACCAAGGTGGTGGCCATCGTCTCCTGGGCCGCCGCCCAGGGGGATCGTTCCGAGAATGCCGACTACCAGTACGGCAAGCGCCGCCTGCGCGAGATCGACCGCCGGGTGCGCTTCCTCCGCAAACGGCTGGAGAAGGTGCAGGTGGTGGACCCCGCCCGGCAAACCCGGCGCGACCAGGTCTTCTTCGGCGCCACCGTGACCTATGTGCGGGAGGATGACAGCGAGCAGACCGTGACCATTGTGGGCGTGGACGAAACCGATGGCGCGCTGCGGCACATCTCCTGGGTTTCTCCGGTGGCGCGCGCCCTGCTGGGCAAGCGGGTGGGCGATACGGCCAAGCTGCGCACCCCCCAGGGGGTGGAGGAGATTGAGCTTCTGGCGATAGAATACCCGCAAGAACCGAGATGAGATTGATGACTGAAACGCCTGAAGCCTTTCTGGCCCGCCTTGATGCCAGCGCCAAGCGCAGCGAAACCCCCTGCGGCGAAGGCACCATGGCCTGGCGCGAATGGGGCCCCACCAATGCCGAGCCGCTGGTGCTGCTGCATGGCGGCAGTGGTTCCTGGCGGCACTGGGCGCGGAACATCGAGGGCCTGGCCCAGCACAGGCGGCTGATTGTGCCCGACCTGCCCGGCCTGGGCGAAAGCCACATGCCGCCGCCGGTGGAAACCCCGGCCCCGGTCGGCGCCATCATCCGCGCCGGCATTGCCAAAATTCTGGGCGAGGAAACCCGCTACGACCTGGCCGGGTTTTCCTTCGGTGCGCTGCTGGCCGGGCATGTGGCCAGCCAGGCCGGCGAGGAGTTGCGCAGCGTGACGCTGGTGGGCGCCGGGGCGCTTGGCCTCAACCGCCCGCGCACCGACCTGATGAAGATTCGCGACAAGCAGGGCGAGGCCCGCATTGCCGCGCACAAGCACAACCTGCGCACGCTGATGGTGGCCGACGATGCCACGATCGACGACCTGGCCCTGGTGATCCAGGAATACAACACCGTGCACAGCCGCTTCCGCAGCCGCGGCTTTGCTTCCTCCACCAGCCTGAAGGACGCCATTGGCAGCGCCCAGGCCCCCGTGGCGCTGATTTACGGCGAGCGTGACGCCATTGCCTGGCCCGAGATGGAAAAGCGCTTCGTGGCGCTGCGCGAAGTGCAGCCCGAGGCCTGGACCGGCGTTATTCCCGGCGCCGGCCACTGGGTTTCGTATGAGGCGCCGGAGAGCTTCAACGTGATGCTGCTGCAAATGCTGAAGCGGCGGATCGGGGTTTAAACCCCATCGAGCAAGCCCGGCGCGGGTTCGCCCTCGCCGGCTTCCAGCGCCCGGATGCGCGCCGCCAGTGCCGCCTGGGTGGGGGTGGGCACGCCCAGCGCCGCGCCGCGTTCGGCGATGAAGCCGTTGAAGAAATCCACCTCGGTCCGCCGGCCCTTGCGCAAATCCTGCAGGGTGCCGCTGATGCCGTCATCGGCCATGCTGTCGGTCTGCCAGCGCAGTGCGGCATCAATGGTCGCCAGGGCCGTGGCGTCGCCGGCCACGGCCTGCGGGAACAGCGTGGCCGGCACGCCGTACAGCTTGGCTGGCTGAAACCCCATGGCCAGCCCCACCGCCAGCGCCTCGGCGGCCAGGCGCAGCACCAGGGGGCGCAGGGCGGGGTCGGCCAGCACCTGCTTCAGCGTATGGCCGCCCACGCCGGAAATGCCGGTGGTGGCGGTGTTCATGCACAGCTTGGTCCAGCGTTCCTCCCACAAGGTGGTGGTTACCACGCAGGTCTCGGCGGCGCGCAGCCGGGCGGCAATGGCCTCGGCCCGGGGTGTGGCGCGGCCGGTGGTTTCGCCCACCTTCAGCACGGGTTCCGGCGCCTGGCCGGTGCGGCGGCTGCGCTTCACATGGCCGGGGGCCAGCAGTTGCACATCCATCTGTCCGGCCACGCCGCCCAGCACGCGCTGCGGGCCGCAAATGCCGCCGACCAATTCTTCCACCAGGGCGTTCTGCAAGGTCAGCACCGGGGCGCCCGGCGGCAGCAACCCGTTGAGCAGCTGCGCGCCCCAGGCCGTGTCATAAAGCTTGGCGGCGAGGATGCCGAAGCTGGCCGGCGCCTCGCCCCGGCGCCGCAGCAGGTGCAACTCGTGCAGGTGCAGCGCCCGGGGCCGCGCCACCGCAATGCCCTCGGGCGTTTCCACCCGCAGGCCGTCGCGGCGAATGGCCTCGACATGCTCGGCCCAGGGGTCCAGCAGCACCACATCCTGCCCGGCCAGCGCCATGCGCCCGCCGACAAAGCCACCAATGCCACCGGCACCCAAGATGAAAACGGGACCATTCATGGCGGCAAGGCTAGCGTCTGATCGTCGCCGGTGAAAGCACCGGCGGCGTGAATCAGCCGCTCGAAACATGGCCTGGAGTCTGTCAGGCGCTTCCGCCCGCGACTGACAGACTCCAGGCCCAGACCCCATGCGCAACAAGCCGCGCCCTGCTATGCTGCCCGCCGCGTCCAGGAGCCAACCATGAACCGCCGCCAAGCCCTGCTTACCGCACCCGCGCTGCTGGCGGCCCCCGCCGCATTCGCCCAGGCGCCCTACCCGGCCCGCGCCGTCACCATCATCGTCGGCTACCCGGCCGGCGGCGCCAACGACATCATTGCCCGCAGCATCGGCGCCCGGCTGGCGGCGGAATACGGCCAGCCCGTCATCATTGAAAACCGCGCCGGCGCCGGCGGCACCCTGGCCGGGGGCGTGGCCGCCCGCGCCGCGCCCGACGGCTACACCCTGTTCATGTGCGGCGGCGCCCATGCCCTGGCCCCGGCGCTGTACAAAACCCTGCCGTACAACCTGGTGGAGGATTTCCGCGCGCTGAGCCAGGCCGCCGCTTCCGGCTATGTGCTGGTGCTGCACCCCAGCGTGCCGCAGCGCAGCGTGGCCGCGCTCATCGCCTATGCCCGCGCCAATCCGGGCAAGCTGAACTTCTGTTCCTCGGGCGTCGGCACGCCGCTGCACCTCTCGGCCGTGCTGTTCCAGCAAATGACCAACACGCGCATGGAACACGTGCCCTACCAGGGCGATTCCGATGCCATCGCCGCGCTGCTCGGCGGCACGGTGGAACTGGGCTTCATGTCCATCGCCGCCGCCAAGGTGCATATCGAGGCCGGGCGGCTGATTGCCCTGGCGGTGACGGACGACATCCCAAGCCCTGCCCTGCCCAGCTTGCCCACCCTGGCGGCCAGCGGCCTGGCCGGCTACCGCGTCACCACCTGGTGGGGCCTGCTGGCGCCGCGCAACACGCCGGATGCCATTGCGCAGAAGCTCGCCGCCTCGGCCCAGGCCGCGGCGCAGGTGCCGGAGGTACGGCAGCGCTTCCTCGATCTCGGCCTGCGCCCGGTGGGCAGCGACGCCGCCACCTTCCAGCAATTCATCCGGTCCGAGGTGGCGGGCTATGCCCGGCTGGCCCAGGCCGCCGGAGTGCAGCCGCAATGATCACCCGCCGCAGCCTTGCCGCCCTCGCCCTCAGCGCCACCGCCGCCCGCGCCGCCGACTGGCAACCGCCGCGCGCCGTGCGCATGGTGGTGCCCTACCCGCCCGGTGGCGGCGCCGATACCACCGCCCGGCTGTTCATGCCGCCCTTCAGTGCCTTCCTGGGGCAAAACGTGGTGGTGGAGAACCGCCCCGGCGCCGGCAGCACCATCGGCGCCGGAGAAGTGGCCCGCGCCGCGCCCGATGGCGCCACCCTGCTGCTGGACGCTTCCGGCCATACCGTGGCGCCCTTCCTCATTCGCGGGCTGAACTTCGACTACGCCACCGCCTTCACCCCCATCAGCCGCGTCACCCTCATTCCGCAAATCCTCATCGTGCGGCCGGAAAGCCCCTACACCAGCCTGCCGCAATTGCTGGCGGCGGCGCAGGCGGCACCGGGGCGCATCTCCTACGGTTCCTCCGGCAATGCCAGCGCGCCGCATCTGGCCGGCGCGGTGCTGTTCAACCGGGCCAATGTGCAGCTGACGCATGTGCCCTATCGCGGCGGCGGCCCGGCGCTGCAAAGCCTGCTGGCCGGAGACCTGGATTGCCTGTTCGCCACGGTGTCCTCCGCCAGCGCCCTGGCACGGGAAGGCCGGGTGCGCGCCCTGGCGGCCTCCTCGGCGCAGCGCATTTCCTCGCTGCCCGCGGTGCCCACCGTGGCCGAGCAGGGCTTTGCCGGCTACGACCAGAATGAATGGAACGGGCTCTGGGCCCCCGCCGGCCTGCCTGCCGCCGCCGTGGCCCGGCTGCACGCCGCCTGCCGCCACGCTTTGGCCGAACCCGCGGTGCGCGACCGGCTGGCCTCGGCCGGCACCACGCCGCTGGGCACCAGCCCGGAGGAATTCGCCGCCTTCCTGGCGCAGGACCGCACCGCCAATGCCGCGCTGATCCGCAGCGCCGGCATCACCCTGGACTGAGACCGCCTCCATGAGCCTGCGCGAACGCGTCAAGGAACCACCCTCAGCCCTGCTGGTGGAGAGCTATTATCGCGGCTCGGTCGCCCGCGCCCAGCAGGCCATCTTCGCGCATGAGATGTGGGTGCATCTGGCGCATGGGCTAATGCTGCAACGCCAGGGCATCATCGCCCCCACCGCCATGCGGCCGATACTGGCCGAGGTGCTGCGCCTGGCCGCCGCCGGCCCCGCCGCCGTGCCGGTGGATTACCGCCAGGAGGATCTCTACTCCTATGTCGAGCGCGCCATTGTCGAGGCCCTCGGCCCCGATATCGGTGGCCGGCTGCACACCGGGCGCAGCCGCAATGATCTCAATGTGACCACCTGGCGCATGGCGCTGCGCGGCCAGTTGCTGGAAACGCTGGAATTGCTGGCCGCGCTGCGCGCCACCCTGCTGCGGCTGGCGGAGCAACACGCCGATGTGGTGATGCCCGGCTACACACATACCCAGCACGCCCAGCCCATCACCTTCGGCTACTGGCTGCTTTCCGCGGCTGATGTGCTGGCCCGCGACCACACCCGGCTGGCCGCCGCCCTGGCCCATGCCGACCAGAACCCGTTGGGCGCCGGCGCGCTGACCACCACGGCCTTTCCGCTGGACCGGCTGCTGACCACCGACCTGCTGGGCTTCGCCACCCCGCTGGAAAGCGCCTACGACGCGGTGTCCTCTCGGGATGACGCACTGGAAGCCGGCGCCGCCATGGCAGTGCTGATGACCTTCCTGTCTCGGCTGGCCACCAACCTGCAGAACTGGTCCACCTGGGAATACAACTTCGTGGAACTGGCGGACCGCCACAGCGCGGTGTCCTCCATCATGCCGCAGAAGAAGAACCCGGTGGCGCTGGAACACCTGAAGGCCGCCGCCGCCATGGTGAATGGCGCGCTGGTGGCCATGCTGGGCGCCACCAAGAACACCGAATTCGCCGATGTGAACGACGCTGTAACCTCGGTGAATGAACCGGTGCTGGATGCCTGCCTGCGCACCCGGCGCATTCTGGCGCTGTTCGAGGAAGTGTTCGCCCACCTCACGCTCAACGCCCCGCGCATGGCCAGCGCGGCGGCGCAGGGCTATGGCAGCGCCACCGAACTGGCCGATGTGATTGTGCGCGAAACCGGGCTCAGCTTCCGCCAGGCGCACAACATCGTGGCCGTGGTGGTGCGCGAGGCGCTGGAAGCCGGCCTCACCGCCGACCAGTTGCGCGCCGGCGATATCGACCGCGCCGCCGGCCGGCCGCTGGGGCTGAGCGAAGTCGCCGTGGCCCAGGCGCTGAACCCTGCCGAGAATATCCGCGCCCGCACCGTGCTGGGCGGCCCGGCCACCCTGCCCGCCATGCTGGCCAGCCGCCGCGCCGCGCTGGCGCGGGACCAGGCGGCGCTGGCGGCCATTGCCACGCGGATCAAGACCGCGCGGGAGACCTGTTTCGCCCAGGCGCGTTCGCTGCCGGATTGAAGCCTGCGCCGATCAGGCTCCGAGTCGCGCCGCGCCCACCTGGTCCGCCAGCGCATCCAGCGTGGCGCGCAGCGGGGCGGGCACGGGAATGCCGGTAGCCTCGCGCTCGCGCCGCTTCAGCGCGCTCTGCTCGCCCGGCAGCCAAATCCGCTCCACGCCGGGCAGGCGCTCGCTCTCACGCAACTCGCGCACCAGCGCATCCACCCGGCGGCGGAACAGCGCCGGGTCGCCAAAGGCGGCGATGTCGATCGCCAGAATGGCCTGGCCGGTATTGGTCACGCTGGTGTCGTCGGCGTTGAAGTCCACCACTTCGCTGCCCATGGCCGCACCGTTCAGCGTGCCGGCCAGCAGGCCCAGCATCAGCGCCAGGCCGTAGCCCTTATAGCCACCAATCGGCAGCAGCAGGCCTTCATTGGCGCGCTTCGGGTCCAGCAGCGGGTTGCCGGCGCGGTCGATCATCCAGCCTTCCGGCATCATCTCGCCGCGCTGGGCTTTTACCTTCACCTTGCCGTAGGCGGCCACGGTGGTGGCCATGTCCAGCACCACATCCGTCTCCTCCTCGGAAGGCACGGCAATGGCGATGGGGTTGGTGCTGAGCAGCAATTCAAGCCCGCCCCAGGGCGGCAGGTGGTTGGCGCTGCCCACGGCCATGTACATACCGATCATGCCCGCCTGCATCGGCATGCGGGCGTAGAGGCTGGCCGGCCCGGCATGGTTGCCGTTGCGCACGCCGCACCAGGCCACGCCGGCAGTCTTGGCCTTTTCAATCGCCACCTTGGCGGCGAAGGCCACGGCCAGATGCCCCAGCCCGTTATCGCCATCCACCAGCCCGGCGGCGGCGCGTTCCTCCACCAGGCGCGGCACGGCGCGGGGGTTCATGCCCCCCGCACGAATGCGCCGCACATATTGCGGCAGGCGGAACACGCCGTGGCTGTCGGCGCCGTTCAGATCCGCCTCGGTCATCAGCGCGGCCACCGTCTCGGCATCAGCTGCCGGCACACCAACACTGGCGTACACGCCGGCAATGAAGCGATGCAGCGCCGCCGCGCCAACGCTGCTCATGCCGCCGGCACAATCACGCCGCGGCATTCGCCGAAGCCGATGGAAACCGCGCCTGCCTTGCTGGCGTGCGCGCGGAAGATGATCTCGTCGCCATCCTCCAGAAAGCGCCGCACCTCGCCATTGGGCAGCGTCACCGGCTTGCGGCCACCCTGGGTTATCTCCAGCAGCGCGCCGAAGCCATCCTCGGTGGTGCTGCTGATGGTGCCGCTGCCGAACAGGTCGCCGGGGTTCAGGTTGCAGCCGCCCACGGTGTGGTGCGCCACCATCTGCGCGAAGGTCCAGTACAGGTGGCTGGTATTGGCCAGGGAAAGCCTTGCCGGCTCCTGCTTCGCCTTGCGCATGGCGGGCGTCAGCAGCAGCACTTCCAGCGCCACATCCAGCGCGCCGCCGGCCTGGTCGGCATCGTCCCACAAATACGGGAAGGGCTGCGGGTCGCCGGCCGGGCGCGGCGGCTGGGCGGCCCGGAACGGGGCCAGCGCCTCTGGCGTCACCACCCAGGGGCTGATGCTGGTGTGGAAATTCTTGGCCAAAAACGGCCCCAGCGGCTGCGCCTCCCAGCCCTGGATATCGCGCGCCGACCAGTCATTCAGCAGGCAATAGCCGGCAATGTGGTTGGCGGCATCGCCAATCGCGATGGGCTTGCCTTCGTCATTGCCCTGGCCAATCCAGATGCCGAATTCCATCTCGTAATCCAGGTTGCGGCAGGGGCCGAAGCTCGGCTCCGTCTCGCTGCCCGGCTTGCGCTGGCCATTGGGCCGCCGCACCGTGGTGCCGGAAGCCCGCACGCTGGAAGCACGGCCATGATAGGCCACCGGCACATGCTTGTAGTTGGGCAGCAGCGGGTTTTCCGGCCGGAACTGCTTGCCCGCATTGGTGGCGTGGTTGATGCCGGCGAAAAAATCCGTGTAGTCGCCAATGCTGGCCGGCACGTGCAGCGTGGCGTCCTTCATTTTCACCAGCTCGGGCTTGGCCTCGCTGCCCTTGGCCAGCAGGGCGGAAAGCCCCAGCCGCAACGCCTGGCGCGCCGCCGGCCCCATGGCGAAAAGCGGGTTCAGCGTGGCGCCGGCGCCGGCCTTGGCCGCCTTCTTCGCCAGCCCCTTCAAATGCGGCACGGCATCGGCCAGCGGCAGAATGCGGTCGCCAATCGCCACGCCGCCCCGCTTCGGCCCATCCTTCACCGAGAACACGCCCAGCGGCAGGTTCTGGATGGGAAATTCGGCATGGCCATTGGCCGAGGTCACCCAGCTTTTCAGCTTCGGGTCATGCGTGGCGTCAAGGCTCATGGTCACTTCGCTCCGGTGAAGGTCTTGGCGATGCCGGCCCAGGCGGCATCGTAATTCTGCTGCAGATGCGCACCTTCCATGAAGAACCGGCTTGGCCGCAGCACGCCGCTCGTCTCGAACATGAAGGCCAGGGTGCCATCCACCTTGTGCGGCTTGAGGTCGGCGGCGATGGCACGCTCGGTGGTTGGCGCATCCGGGCCATGCGCGCTCATGCGCGGGTGCAGGGAAACGCCGCCGGGCAGGAAGCCCTCGGCCTTGCCGTCATACACGCCACGGATCAGGCCCATGCATTCGTTCATGGTGTTGCGGTGGAACCAGGGCGGGCGGAACGTGTTCTCCGCCACCATCCAGCGCGGCGGGAAAATCACGAAGTCCATATTCGCCACGCCGGCCGTGTCGGTCGGGCTGGTCAGCACGGTGAAGATGCTGGGGTCGGGGTGGTCGAAGCTCACGGTGTTGATGACCATGAAATTCGCCATGTCGTATTTGTAGGGCACGTTGTTGCCGTGCCACGCCACCACATCCAGTGGCGAATGCGCCAGCGTGGTGGCCCATAGCGCGCCCTGGTATTTCTGCACCAGCTCGCAGGGCGCGTCGCTCTCCTCGTACCAGGCCACCGGGCTGAGGAAATCCCGCGGATTGGCCAGGCCATTGGCGCCAATCGGCCCCAAATCGGGAATGCGGAAGGCGGCGCCGTGGTTCTCGGCAATGTAGCCGCGCGCGTTGCCATCAGGCAGTTCCACGCGGAACTTCATGCCGCAGGGAATCACCAGCAACTCACCCGGCGAAACCAGCAGCCGGCCGCATTCCGTGCTCACCAGCAGCCGCCCGGCCTGGGGCACCACCAGCAGCTCGCCATCGGCATTCATGAACACGCGGCGCATGCTCTGGTTGGCCACGTAGAGATGCACGCTGATGCCGTGCGGCTCGTCCGGCGCGCCATTCATGCCCAGCGTCACCAGCCCGGCGACGAAATCGGTGGGCTCGGCCGGTTCCGGCAGCGGGTTCCAGCGCAGCCGGTTGGGGTTGTGCCCGGCCAGCGGCCCGCACAGCCCGCCCTGCGCCACACGGCGAAATTCGCCATGCCCGGCGCTGGGGCGGATTTTGTACAGCCAGGTGCGCCGCGCCTCGGTGCGCGGCACGGTGAAGGCGGTGCCGGAGAGCTGTTCGGCATATAGCCCATAGGGCGGCTTCTGCGGGCTGTTCATGCCCTGCGGCAGCGCGCCGGGCAGTGCCTCGGTCGCAAACTCGTTGCCAAAGCCTGAAAGCATGTCCATCGCGGCCTCCCTCAACCCAATTTGATTACATATGAAACCATCTGACCGCCGCCGCAAGCCTCACTCCACCACCACATTCGCCGCCCGCACCAGCCGGCCCATGGCCTCGCGCCGTTCCCGCACAAAGGCGGTGGCTTCGCCGATGCTGCTGTTCACAATCATGCCGCCCAATTGCGTGAAGCGTTGCTGCACGTTGGGCTGGGCCAGCGCATGCGCCGCCGCCGCGTGCAGCCGCCCCAGCACCGGGGCGGGCGTGGCGCCGCCGCTGTACAGGGCGTTCCACTCATCCACATCCACGCTAGGCATGCCGAGTTCCCGCGTGGTCGGCACCTCGGGCATGCTCGGCAGGCGGTCCTTGTAGGTCACCGCCAGGGCCTTCAGCCGGCCGTCGCGGATCAGCGCCGAGCTGGTGGACACGGTGGCGAAGGCGAACACCACATTGCCCGCCACCAGATCCGGTATCACCGCGCTGCCGCCCCGATAGGGCACATGGGTGATGTCCAGCCCCGTCTCGCGCACAAACAGCAGCGCCGCCAGATGCGCCCCGGTGCCATTGCCCGAGGAACCGTAGGAAAGCCGCCCCGGCCGCGCTCGCGCCCAGGCCAGGAATTCCGCCACGGTATTGGCCGGCACGCTGGCCGGTATCACCAGGAATTGCGGCAGCACCACCAGCAGCGAAACCGGGGCGAAGGCGGTGGCGTAGTCAAACCGCAGCCCGCGCAGAATATGCGGGTTCACCACATGGCCCAGCGAATCGATCAGCAGCGTGTGCCCATCGCCCGGCGCCTCGGCCACCACGGCGGCGCCCAGCGCACCGGCGGCACCGCCACGGTTCTCGATGACGATGGACTGCCCGAGAAACTCGCTCATATGCGGCGCCATCAGCCGGGCCGAGGTATCGGTGCCGCCGCCGGGCGGATAGGGCGAGATGATGCGGATGGGCCGGTCCGGGAAGCTTTGGGCACGCGCCACCAGGGGCGCCGCCATGCCGGCCAATAGCGTACGTCTCAGCATTGATTGTTTCCTCACCGGGGCGGAGTTGGGGCCGCCCCGGCCCGCGCTGTCAAGCGCCGCGCAGCAGCGCCGCCAGCGGCCCGGCCAGCCCCAGGCTTTCCCGCCCCTGCAAGGCGGCGAAGCTGCCGGTGCCGGGCTTGGGCAGGCGCAGCCCCACCAGCGCCTCGGCCAGTTTCACCCCGCAGGCAATGCCATCCAGCAGCGGCACCGGGGCGCGGGGCTGCAACCAGGCCGCCATGCCGGCCATGGCCGCGCCGCCGAGAATCACGCTGTCGGCGCCCGCCGCCGCCAGGGCCACAATCTCGGGCAGCAGCAGCGCCGCCACGCCCTCGGGGTCTCGCACCGCGTCCTGCGCGCTGGCGGCCACGCCGCGCAGCCCGGCCAGGCGCTCATTCAGCCCATGCTTGGCAATGCGGTCGCGGTAGCTCTCCACCCCGCCCACCGTCACCAGGCCAAAGCGCCCGCCGGTCAGGCAGGCGGTGAAGCAGGCCGCCTCGGTCATGCCCACCACCGGGCAGGGCATCAGCTGCCGCGCCGCTTCCAGCGCCGTGTCCAGGCTTACCGCCAGCACCACCGCATCCACCTGGCCGGCATGGCTGGCCAGCAGGTCCAGCACGCCATGGGCGGCAATGGCATCCTCCACCCGGCTGCTGATGACCGCCGGGCCGAAGCGCGGCGTGGCCGGCACAATCTCGGTGCCCGGGGCCGCCACCTGCCGCGCCGCCTTGGCGCAAAGCTGGGTGATGGCCTCGGTGGTATTCGCATTCGCCAGCAACAGCCGCATATCCCGCCTCCTTCAACGCCACCGCCAGCTTGCAACCCCTTGCCCCGGCGCGCCACCCGCCGCAGGCTGGCATTGCGCAACGCCGGAGCATTCATGACCGCCCTAGACCTGCCCTTCGACGCCCAGGAGATCACCGCCGGCCTGAAGCGCTGGGTGGAGTGCGAAAGCCCCACCTTCGACGCCGCCGCGGTGAACCGCATGATGGCCCTAGCCGCCCGTGACCTGGCCCTGCTGGGCGCCCGGGTGGAGACGATTCCCGGCCGCATGGGCTTTGGCGACTGCGTGCGCGCCACCTTCCCGCACCCTCGGCTGGGGCTGGAAAAAGGCATTCTGGTGATGGGCCACCTTGATACGGTGCACCCCATCGGCACGCTGGAGCCGCTGCCCTGCCGCATTGAGGGCAACAAGCTTTATGGCCCCGGCGCCTGCGACATGAAGGGCGGCAACTACATCGCCATTGAGGCCATTCGCCAGCTGCTGCGCGCCGGCCTCAACACCAGCCGCCCGGTCACGGTGCTGCTGACCTGCGACGAGGAAATCGGCAGCCCCTCCACCCGAGACCTGATCGAGGCCGAGGCCGCTCGCCACGCCTTTGTGCTGGTGCCGGAACCCGCCCGCCCCGACGGCGGCGTGGTAACGGGCCGCTACGCCATTGCCCGCTTCAACCTGCGCACCACCGGCAAGCCCAGCCATGCCGGCGCCCGCCTGGCCGATGGCCGCAGCGCCATTCGTGAAATGTGCCGCCAGGTGGTCAACATCGAAGCCATGACCACCGATGACGTCACCTACTCCATCGGCGTTATCCATGGCGGCCAATGGGTCAACTGCGTCACCACGCATTGCGACGCCGAAAGCCTTTCCATGGCCAAGCGCCAGGAAGACCTGGACGCCGCCGTGGAGCGCATGCTGAGCCTGAAGCCCACCGGCAACGACGTGCAGTTGACCGTGACCCGTGGCGTCACCCGCCCGGTATGGGAACCCGACGCCAAGGTGATGGCGCTGTACGAAACCGCCCGTGGCATCGCCCAGCGCATCGGCTTCGACATCAGCCACCAATCCTCCGGCGGTGGGTCGGATGGCAACTTCACCGGCGCCATGGGCATTCCCACGCTGGATGGCCTGGGCGTGGCCGGCGCCGGCATGCACACGCTGGAGGAACACCTGCTGATCAGCAGCCTGGTGCCCCGCGCCAAGCTGCTGGCCGGGCTGCTGCAGGAATTGTAGTCCGGCAATTTGCCTCAGGCGGCGTCCTGTGATGCTTTCATGGCAAGCCTGCCACCGGGAGCCTTCGTCATGCGCCGCCTGATTCTTGCCGCTGCCCTGCTGCCCTGCCTTGGTCTGCCGGCGCTGGCCCAGAATGGCGCGCGCACCGCCACCAGCAGCGGCGTGGTCACCGGGCAGAATTGGTCGCACGGCCAGGACCTGCGCTCGTCGGAAAATATCGAGGCACAGCGCCGCGCCGAAATCCTCCGCCGGGTGCCGCAGCGCAATTACTCGGGCCTGCCCACCCGCACCCGGGGCATCGCCAACCGCCGCTCGGCCGAGGACACCGTAACCCCGGCGGCTGCGCCCACGGCCCCGGCGCAATCCGCCGCCTCGCTGCCGCCCATCGCCGCCCCGGCCAACTGAGGCCCCCCACCCGCCATGAC
>CANFIE010000007.1 GCA_947446625.1 Acetobacteraceae bacterium
CACGGCGGCCGGGGCGCTGGCGGCCATGGCGGCGGCGCTTTCGGCGGCGGCCATGCTGCGGTTGTTCGGGTTGGTTTTCCTCGGCCGGCCACGCACCCCGCGCGGCGCGGGCGCCCGCGAGGTGAGCCGGATGGAACGCCTGGCGCTGCTGCTGCCAGCCGGGCTGACCGTGGCGCTGGGCCTGTTGGCCGGCCCCATGCTGGCCCTGGCGCAGCCGGCGCTGGTGGCGCTGCTGGGCGCCGACGCCACGGCGCCGGTGCGGGCGTTTTCGCTGCTGGGCGGCACCGGGGAAGGTTCGGCCTGGTATATGCCGCTGGGCATTGCGCTGTTGCTCGGCACCCTGGCGCTGGTGGTGGCGCTGGCGGTGCGGGCTCGCTCTCCACTGGAGACGCGGCGCGGGCCGGTGTGGAATGGCGGCTTCATCAACCCGCCGGAGCATTTCCCGTTTGGCGACCCGTTGAGCCAACCCAGCGCCGGCGGGCTGGCCCAGCCGCTGCGCCGCATGCTGGGCGCGCCCCTGCTGGCCGCGCGCGAGGCAGTGGACATGCCCCAGCCCGGCGAAACCCGCGCCGCCGGCTACCGTGCCCATATCGCCGACCCCGCCTTCGACCTGGTGCTGGAACCCGTGGCCCGGCTGCGCAACGCCATTGCCCGGCGCTGCGAAACCCTGCGCGACTTCACCATCCGGCAGTGCCTTTCGCTGGGCTTTGCCATGCTGGTGCTGCTGCTGGCGCTGCTGGCCTGGATGGGCGGGCGCTGATGCAGACCCTGGCCGGCCTGATCACCCAAGGACTGAATGCGGCGCTGATGCTGCTGGTGGCGCCGCTGGTGGTGGGCGCCACGCGTTGGCTGCAGGCGCGCATGCTGGGGCGGCGCGGTGCCTCGGTACTGCAGCCCTGGAGAGATCTGGCCAAGCTGCTGCGCAAGCGGCCAGTGCTGGCGGAAAATGCCTCGGTGGTGTCGGAAGTGGCGCCCTATGTCGGCATGGTGGCCACGCTGGCGGCGCTGGTGATGGTGCCAAGCTTCGCCCAGGGCATGGCGCTGGCGCCAATGGGGGATTTGCTGGTGATTGCCGGCCTGCTGGCGCTGGCGCGCATGGCGCTGGCCCTGGCTGGCATGGATGTGGGCACCGCCTTCGGCGGCATGGGCGCGGCGCGGGAGATGAGCTTTGCCGTCTTCGCCGAACCGGCGCTGCTGGTGGCCATGGTCAGCTTTGCCATTCTGGTTGGCACCACCAACCTCGATACCATCGCCGCCGGCTTCAGCGAGGGGCTGCTGGGGCTGCGGGTTTCCCTGGCGCTGTCCGGCCTGGCGCTGGTGGCGGTGGCGGTGGCCGAGAATGGCCGCATTCCCGTGGACAACCCAGCCACCCACCTGGAACTGACCATGGTGCATGAGGCGATGCTGCTGGAGAGCAGTGGCCGGCATCTGGCCCTGTGGGAAATGCAGGCCGCGCTGAAGCTGACCCTGTGGTTCGCGCTGCTGGCCGCGGTGTTCCTGCCCTTCGGCACCGCGCCGGCCGGGGCGGGGCCGCTTTCCTGGGGCCTCGGCCTGCTGGCTTGGCTGGTGAAAATGGGTGGCTTCATCCTGGCGCTGGCAGCGTTTGAGAATGCCATCGCCAAGATGCGGGTGTTCCGCGTGCCGGAATTCCTCGGCGGGGCGCTGCTGCTGGCCATGCTGGCGGCGGCGCTGCTCTTTGTCTCGGCGGCCCTGGCATGAGGGTGCGGTAGCGATGTTCGGCGAGCTTTCCTACGACATCGCGCATCTGCTGGGCGGCGCCATGCTGCTGCTGAGCTTTGCCCTGCTGTACCAACGGCGGGTGCCGGCGCTGATCAGCATTTTCGCCACCCAGGGGATGTTGCTGGCCCTGGCCGCCGCCTGGCAGGGCGCGGTGCAGCACGCACCCGAGCTTTACCTGACCGCGCTGATTGCCTGCGGCGCCAAGACGCTGCTGATACCGCTGGCGTTGCGCCACATGGTGCAGCGGCTGCAACTCGGCCGGGCGGTGGAACCCGCCCTGGGCGTGGGCCCCAGCATGCTGGCCGGGGTGGCGCTGGTGGTGCTGGCCATTCTGGTGGCGCTGCCGGCCACCGCCGGGGCGCGCGCCATTCAGCGCGAGGATCTGGCCCTGGCGCTTTCCGTGGTGCTGCTGGGCATGCTGATGATGATCACCCGGCGCAGCGCCATGAGCCAGTTGATCGGGCTGCTGAGCATGGAGAATGGCCTGATGCTGGCCGCGGTGGGCGTGGCCGGCATGCCGCTGGTGGTGGAGCTTTCGACCGCCGCGCTGGTGCTGGTGCTGGCGCTGGTGGCGGGGGTGTTCGTCTTCCTGATTCGCGACCGGGTGGAGAGCCTGGACACGGCGGTGCTGGAACAGCACCGGGGCGAGGCCGCCTGGGGCGAGGCCGCGCAGGATGCCAGCGCCGCCGAGGCCGCCGCCGCCGAAGCCCAGGCCAATGCCGGGGAGATTCGCTGATGCCCTTGCCCTGGATTGTGGTGTTCTGGCCCTGGCTGGGCGCGCTGGCGCTGCTGGGCGTGGCGCGGGCGCGGCCGGCCGCCTGGGTCAACCTTTGCGTCTCGGCGGTTTCGCTATTGCTGGCGCTGCTGCTGCTGGCAACGCCCGAGGGGATTCAGGGCTGGACCCGGGTGGATGCGCTGAACCAGGTGCTGGTGCTGCTCTCGGCCATCATCGGCATGACCACGGCGGTGTATTCGGCCGGACAGATCGAGGCCAAGGGCTTCGATACGCTGCGGCTGCGGGCCTATCACGGCGCCTTCCAGCTGTTCATGGGTGCGCAGGCGCTGGCGCTGCTGGCCGACAATATGGGCGTGATGTGGGTGGCGATTGAGATTGCCACCCTGGCGAGCGTGACCATGGTGGCGGTGCATGGCACCCGCGCCGCCATGGAAGCAGCGTGGAAGTTCTTCATTTTATGCGGTGTGGGCATTGCCTTGGCGCTGTTCGGCACCGTGGTGCTGTACCTGGCAGCGCAGCCGGTGGCCGGGCATGGTGATGTTGGGCTTTCCTGGGCGGCGCTGCGGGCGGTGGCGGCGCGGTGCGATGCCGGACTGCTGAACCTGGCCTTCGTGTTCCTGCTGGTGGGCTACGGCACCAAGGCGGGGCTGGTGCCGCTGCATTTCTGGCTGCCGGATGCCGAGGCCGAGGGGCCGGTTTCCATCTCGGCCGTGCTGTCCGGCCTGTTGCTGAACGCGGCGCTGCTGGCTCTGCTGCGGGCCAAGGCGGTGGTGGGGGCGCATCCGGGCACGTTGGCACCGGGGCCGTTCATGCTGGCGCTCGGCCTAGCCTCGGTGCTGCTGGCCGGGTTCTGCCTGTGGCGGCGGCGCGACGCGCGGCGCTTCTTTGCCTGGTCCAGCATTCAGCACATGGGGCTGGCGGCCTTTGCCTTCGGGCTGGGCGGGCCGCTGGGCAACCTGGCCGGGGTGCTGCACCTGTTGGGCCATAGCCTGAGCAAGAGCGCGGTGTTCTTCGGCATTGGGCTGGCGGCACGGATAAAGGGCAGCCAGCAGGTGGCGGCCATTGGCGGGCTGGTGGCCGGCCATCCGGCGTTGGGCTGGTCTCTGGTGCTGGCCATTGCGCTGGTGGCGGGCATGCCGCCCGGGGTGCTGTTTGCCAGCGAATTCCTGCTGGTGAGTGAGGCGGTGGCCCGGCTGTGGTGGCTGGCACTGCCGCTGGCGCTGGGCATCTTCGTGGCGGTGGCGGCGAAGATCGACATGTTGCAGCGCCTCTGCCTGGGTACCCCCACGCCCGATGCCGTGGTGCCGGGCCGGCTGGAGGTGCTGACCACGCTGGGGCCAATCTGGGTGCATCTGGCGCTGCTGCTGGTGCTGGGCATGGCGCTGCCGGCGGGCGGCGCCGCCCTGCTGGCCCGCGCGGCGGAGGTGCTGCGATGAGCGGATACCAGGCCATTCTGGCCGGCGCGGCGCAGGGCTGCCGGCCCTATGAACGCTACCTGCTGAGCCATGGCCAATGGCTGGGCCTGCGCGCCGCGCTGCGCGATGACCCGGCCCTGGCCCTGCTGGGGCTTTGGGCCGAGCCGGGCTTTGTCCATGCCGCCTTCCACCAGCCAGGCATGGGCGTACTGCTGGCCAGTCTGGCCGCCAGCCAGGGCGGCTTCCCCGCCCTTTCCCCGGTGCGGGCTGGGGCGGTGCGGTTTGAGCGCATGATCCATGACCTCTGGGGCCTGCGCGCCGAGGGCGCCGAGGATACCCGGCCCTGGCTGGACCATGGCCGCTGGGCGGCCTCGGCCCCCATGGCCAGCCGGCCGCTGCCCAATACCGAGCCGCCGCCGCAGCCCGAATTCCTGCCGGTGGAAGGCGATGGCGTGCACCAGATTCCGGTGGGGCCGGTGCATGCCGGCATCATCGAGCCGGGGCATTTCCGCTTTCATGTCCAGGGCGAGACCATCGTACGTCTGGAGGCCCGGCTGGGCTATCTGCACAAGGGCACGCTGGGGCTGATGCTTGGCAAGTCTCCCCGGTTGGCGGCGCGGTTTGCCGCCCGGCTCTCCGGTGACAGCACGGTGGCGCATGGCTGGGCCTTTGCCTGCGCCGCCGAAGCCGCGCTGGGCGCGGTAGTGCCGCCGCGGGCGCTGCTGCTGCGCGGCATCGCGGCCGAGCTGGAGCGGCTGCACAACCACCTGAATGACTGGGGCGGTATCTGCAATGATGCCTCCTTCGCCTTTCTGCAGGCCCGCTGCGGCGTGCTGCGTGAAGGCGTGCTGCGGGCGGCGCATATCGGCTTCGGTCACCGGTTGATGATGGACTACGTGGTGCCAGGCGGCGTGGCGCGGGATTTGGCGCCGGGCGGGCTTGAGGCGATTCTGGTGGCGCTGGCGGCGGTGGCGGCGGAATTGCCGGGGCTGCTGCAGATCTACGAAAGCCATGCCAGCCTGGGCGATAGAGTGCTGACCACCGGCCATGTGGCGCCCGAATTGGTCGCGGCCTTTGGCGCCGGGGGTGTGGTGGGCCGAGCTTCCGGCCGCAACTTCGATGCGCGGAAAACCCTGGGCTACGCGCCCTATCCTGGCCTGGCCTTCGATAGCCCCGTGCTGGACGCCGGCGATGTGGATGCCCGGGTGCGGGTGCGGGTGGCCGAGATTGAGCAGGGCATGCTGCTGCTGCACAGCCTGCTGACGCGGCTGGCCCCGGGCGAATGGCGAGTGGAACTGCCCCAGCGCGGCGGCGAGGGCGTGGGCGTGGTGGAAGCCTTCCGGGGCGAGGCGCTGCACTGGCTGGCGCTGGATGATGGCGGGCTGATCCGCGCCGTGTTCATGCGCGATGCCTCCTGGCTGCAATGGCCACTGCTGGAGGCGGCGGTGGAGGGCAACATCGTGGCCGACTTCCCGCTCTGCAACAAAAGCTTCAACTGCTCCTACAGCGGGGTGGACCTGTAATGCTGTGGCCCAAGCTGGCAAAATCCCTGTTCAGCCGCCCGGAGACGGACCCGGCCCCGGCCGTGCCACTGGGCGCCGCCGAGGCGTTGGCGGCGCGCTTCCAGGCGGCGGCGCAAACCCGGCTGGGCCGCAGCCTGGCCATTCGCCAGGTGGATTGCGGCAGTTGCAATGGCTGTGAGCTGGAAGTGAACGCCCTGGGCAATGTGGTCTATGACCTGGAGCGCTTCGGCCTGCGCTTTGTGGCCAGCCCGCGCCATGCCGATGTGCTGCTGGTGACCGGCCCGCTGACCCGCAATATGCGCGAGGCACTGCTGCGCACCTGGGAATGCACGCCGGAGCCGAAATGGCTGGTGGCGGCGGGGGACTGCGCCGCCGATGGTGGGGTGTTCAAGGGCAGCTACGCGGTGGAAGGCGGCATTGGCCGGGCACTGGAGGTGGATTTGGTGATCCCCGGCTGCCCCCCAACGCCCACGCAATTGCTGGAAGGACTGCTGGCGCTGCTGGAGGCGCAGAAGCGGTAGCGCCTGAGAGGAGCGTGAAAAAATCGGGCCGGCCAGTTGGTCCGACCGGCCCGTTGGCGAACTGCATCAGCCACCAGTAGGGCGCCGGCCTGCCGGGATTGTGGCCGCCACCCGCATGCCGCCCGTCCAGGCCCTCGCGGGCCCCAGGACGACAAGGGCAGGGTGCGCCCTGAAAGCCTTCTGGCGCATGGGAGCGGGCTTAACTCGCTGCAATGCAACGCGTCTCAATTCGGCACCCGTGTTGAGCCGAACGAGTATTCTACCGGGCGCGGTCGAAACTGACCGATTTTATCAGCGCGAAAACCGACTTGCCCGGCGCCAGTTCCAGCCGGGCCACGGCGTCTCGGGTGATACGCGCCAGCAGGGTGGCGGGGCCGATGCCGAGGCGCAGAAACACCTCATGTGGGCCGGCGGGGTCAATGGCGGTCACCTCGGCGGGCAGGATGTTCTGCACCGAAATCGCCTCGGGCTGGCGCGTGGCCACGGCCACGTCTCGGGCGCGGATGCGCAGGCGCAGCGCGGTGCCGGGCGCTTCCGGCCGCAGCGCCACCCGCAGCGCGCCACCGGCAAAGTGCAGCGTGCTCAGGCCCCGCTCGGCATCATGCCCGGCCAGGGTGCAGGCCAGCACGGCGCCGGCGTCTCGGCGGTTGGTGAGTTGCGGCAGGTTGGTACGGGCGGCCAGGTCTTCCAACGGGCCGGCGGCCTGGACGCGCCCGGCCTGCAGCAGCACTAGGTGGTCGGCCAGGGCGTCCACCTCCTCCAGCGCATGGGTCACGTAGAGGATGGGCGCCGGGGCGGCGTCGCGCAACCGGGCCAGGAAGGGCAGCACCTCGGCGCGACGGGCGGTGTCCAGCGCGGCCAAGGGTTCGTCCAGCAGCAGCAGGCGCGGGCGGGAGAGCAGGGCGCGGCCCAGCGCCACGCGCTGCCTTTCCCCGCCGGAAAGCCCGGCCGGGCGGCGGTCCAGCAGGGCGCCGATGCCGAGCATCTCCACCACCGCGCCAAAACCGGGTCCGGCGGGGCGGTCCGCCGGGGCGCGGCGGGCGCCGTATTCCAGGTTGCTGCGCACGCTGAGATGCGGAAACAGCCGGGCATCCTGGAACACCAGGCCGCAACCACGGCGCTCGGCGGGCAGGTGCTGGCGGGTGGTGCTGTCCTGCCAGGGGGCGCCATCCAGCGTCACGCGGCCGGCATCGGGGCGCATCAGCCCGGCCACCGCCGCCAGAATGGTGGATTTGCCGCACCCCGAGGGGCCGAACAGCGCGGTGACGCCGGGCGGCGCGGTGAAGGCCACATCCAGCGTGAAGCCGCCGGGCCAGCGGTGTTGCAGCGCCACCTCCAACATCAGGCGCGGCCCAGCCAGCGGTTGAGCCGGCGCGCCAGGGCCTCGGCCAGCAACAGCCCCGCCACCGCCAGCGCCAGGGAACACAGCGCCAGGCGGGCGGCCACGGCCTCGCCCCCCGGGGTTTGCGTGGCGGCGTAGATGGCCAGCGGCAGGGTTTGCGTCTCGCCGGGAATATTGGCGGCGAAGGTGATGACAGCGCCGAATTCGCCCAGGCCAGCGGCAAAGGCGGTGACTGCCCCGGCGAGAATGCCGGGCGAGACCAGCGGCAGGGTGATGGTGAGGAAGCGGTCCCAGGCCCCGGCACCCAGGCTGCGGGCGGCGGCTTCCAGGCCGGGGTCCAGTGCTTCCAGCGAAAGGCGCACGGCGCGGACGATGAGCGGAAAGGTCATCACCGCCGTGGCCAGGGCGGCACCGGCCGTGGTGAAGACCAGCCGGATGCCGAGCCATTCATGCAGCGGGGCGCCCAGCGGGCCGCGCAGGCCCAGCAGCACCAGCAGCAACCAGCCCGTCACCACCGGGGGCAGCACCAGGGGCAGGTGCGTCAGCGCATCCAGCGCGCCCCGGCCGGGGAAGCGGGTGCGGGCCAGCAGCCAGGCCACCAGCACCGCCGGGGGCAAAGACCAGACCACCGCCTGCCCGGCCACCAGCAGGCTGAGGCGAATGGCCTGCCATTCCTCGGAGGCAAGGGCGAAGGGCATGGCGGGGCGGGTGTTCCGGAGCGTTATCTTCAGCGGAACATATCGGGGGGTGGGGGTGGGCGGCAAGGCGCCCCCTTCCGGCGCGGGCCGGCTGGCGCCAGCATGGGCCAATGCCCAACCCCGCCCTGCTGGCCGCCCTGGCCGCCCATGCCGCCGAAGATGACCGCGCCGCGCGCTTCCCCGCCGCCAGCCTGGCGCTGTTGCACCAGGAAGGACTGCTGGCACTGACCACCCCGGCCCGCTGGGGCGGTGGCGGGGCCGGGCTGGCCCGGGCGGCCAAGGTGGTGGCGGCGGTGGGCGGGGCTTGTGCCTCCACCGGGCTGATATTGGCGATGCAACTGATCCAGCAGCACCTGATGGCCGATGACCCGACCTGGCCCCTGGCAGTGCGGGAGATGCTGGGGAGCAGCGCGGTGGCCGATGGCGCGCTGGTGAACACGCTACGGACCGAAGCGGCGCTGGGCGCCCCCACCCGGGGCGGCCTGCCCGAAACGGTGGCGCGGCCCTGCGCCGAGGGCTGGCGGCTGAGCGGGCGGAAAATCTACTGCACCGGCCTGCCCGGGCTGCGCTGGCTACTGGTATGGGCGCGGACCGAGGAAACCGCGCCGCGCTGTGGCTACTTCCTGGTGGTGGCGGGCAGCCCCGGGCTGCGCCAGGTGCCGGCCTGGGACCATCTGGGGCTGCGCGCCTCGGCCAGCCAGGATCTGGTGCTGGAGGATGTGCCGGTGCCGGCGGCACATGCCGGCGAGTTGCGACCGCCCGCCGGCTGGGCGGCGCTGCCCGATGCGCTGCTGGCCTGGCACGCGCTGCTGCCGGCGGCGGTGTATTGCGGGGTAGCGGGCGCGGCGCGGAACTGGGTGCTGGGGTTTTTGCGTGCACGCACCCCCACCGCTCTGGGCGCGCCGCTGGCCAGCCTGCCCCGGGTGCAGGAGGCAGTGGGCGGCATCGAGGAACTCAGGCTGGCCAATGCGCGGTTGCTGGCCTCGGCCTGCGCGGCGGTGGATGCGGGGGCGGCGCCACCGGGGCGGGAGGTGAACCTGCTGAAGGTGACCCTGGCCGAGAATGCAGTGCGGCTGGTGGAGCAATGCGCCGCCCTGGCCGGCAACCACGCCATGGCCCGGCGCAACCCGCTGGAGCGGCATTGGCGCGACGTGCTCTGCGCCCGGGTGCATACGCCGCATGCCGATGCCGCCCGGCTGATGGCAGGGCGGGCGGTGCTAGAGCAATATCCGTCCTGATGGAATCATCAGAATGGATTTCTTGCTCTAGAATCGGGTTCGTAGCGGCTCGCACATGCCGCCCAGGCTGGCCACGGGCAAAGGCAGGTCGCAGGGCGGCGGCGGGGTGGCTGGGGGTTCGGCCTGGGTGGAGTTGGCCTCGGCAGCGACTTGGGCGGCGCTGCGGCAGGCCTCCACCTGCTCGGCCGACGGCCGGCGCAAAAGGCTGAGCCGCAGCGCGCCGGTCATGCGGTCCAGCACCAGGGTGAAGCCTTCATGCGCCGTTGCGCGGGGGCTGGCCTCGGCGGGCAGGGGCTGGGCGAAACTGGCGATGACCGGGTCGCGCATCGAGGTGACGTCGGCGGCTTCCTGCCAGATCTGCCGGCCGGGCTGTTGCAGGGCCACGGTGCCGGGCTCCAGCGTCAGCCGCAGTTGGCCGCCGCCATCCACCCGGCAGGCCAGGAAACTCTGCGCCATGGCAGGTGCCGGCAGGGCCAGCGGGGCAAGCAACAGCATGCGGCGGAACATTGCACCCCCTGGGCAGCGTTGGGTTGCTTATGGCCGGCCACAAGCGCTTCAACAACCGGCGCCGAACGCCTAGGTTGGGGGGGTGAACACCGCCCCGGCACCGGCCCTTCGCCCGGCCTCCTCGTTGCATCGCTTCGCCAATCCCGGGCGGTTCCTGCGGCTGTCCGGCCGGGTGCTGCCCTGGCTGGCCGCCGCCGCGCTGCTGGTGCTGGGTGTGGGGCTGCCCTGGGGGCTGTGGTTCTCGCCGCCCGACTGGCAGCAGGGTGAGACGGTGCGGATTTTGTACATCCATGTGCCCATGGCCTGGCTTGCCATGGGGGGGTATGCCGGGCTGGCCGTGGCCTCGGCCATGGCGCTGGTATGGAAGCATCCGCTGGCCGACCTCGCGGCGCGCGAGCTTTCACCCGTGGGCGCGGCGGTAACGGCGCTGTGCCTGATGACAGGCAGCCTGTGGGGCAAGCCCATGTGGGGCACCTGGTGGGTGTGGGATGCGCGGCTGACCAGTGTGCTGGTGCTGTTTTTCCTGTGGCTGGGCCATGCCGCCCTGGTGCGGGCGTTTGACGACCCGGAGCGCGGCGCCCGCATGGGGGCGATACTGGCGCTGGTGGGGGCGATGAACCTGCCGGTGGTGAAGTTTTCGGTGGATTGGTGGAACACCCTGCACCAGCCGGCAAGCTTGACCCGGGTCAATGCGCCGGGCTTGCACGTGGATATTCTGTACCCATTGTTGGTGTGCGCCCTGGGGTTCAGCTTGGCCTTCGCGGCGGTGGTGCTGTTCCGGGTGCGGGCGGCAGTGATGGAGCGGCGCATCCGCGCCCTGCAAATGGCGGCGGCGCGGCGGGCGGATATGCCGGCCGAGGCTCAGCCGGCCGGAGAACCGAACTGATGACGACGCATTGGTGGCATGTGGCCATCAGCTACGCGCTGGTGCTGGGCGGCTTTGCCGCGCTGGCGGCCGGGGCGGCGCTGCGCCATGCGGCGGCCGGCCGCTTGCTGGCAGCGCTTGAAACGCGGCCACGCCGGGCTGGCGCCGCAGGCCGGATGCCCCAGCCATGACCCGCAAGCGCAAGCGGCTTTACGTGCTGTTGCTGTGCGCCCTGGGCCTGGGCGGCGCCACGGCGCTGACGCTGACGGCTTTCCAGGACAATCTGGTGTTCTTCCGCTCGCCCAGCGACATTACGCGGGAAGCGCCGCCGCCGGAGCGTGCCTTCCGCCTGGGCGGCCTGGTGGAGCAAGGCAGCCTGCAACGGACCTCGGTGGAAGGCCGGCCATTGGTGCGGTTCACGGTAACCGATGGTGCGGCCAAGGTGCCGGTGGCCTTTGGCGGCGTGCTGCCAGACCTGTTCCGCGAGGGCCAGGGCGTGGTGACGCTGGGCAAGCTGGGGCGCGACGGCGTGTTCCAGGCCAGCGAAGTGCTGGCCCGGCATGACGAGACCTATATGCCGCCCGAAGTGGCCGACGCGCTGAAGCGCAGCGGGCACTGGAACCCAGCGCAGGGGCCGGCCCCGGCAGCGGCGGAATGGAACACGCTGAACCCCGCCCGCCCCGGCAGCGGCGGATGAGCGACAGCGCCGACCAAGCACCAGATCAGTCCCCGGGCTTGCCCACGCCGGATGCCCGGCATGGCGAGCCAGAACCGGCGACCGTGGCGGAACTGGCCGAGGATTTGGCCCGTACGCCGGCAGAACAGGCGGCGCTGGATGCCCTGGCCGGCAACCCCGACGGTCAGGCGCTGGAGATGCTGGTGCAGCACTTCCGGCATGAACAAGCCAAGGCGAAGGACGAGCCCGGCGCATGATCCCCGAGATTGGGCAATTCGCGCTGGGGTTGGCCCTGGTGCTGGCCTTGGCGCTGGCCGGGTTTGGCCTGCTGGGCGCGCAGCGCGCCGAGGCCAGGCTGATGGCCTTGGCGCCGCCACTGGCGCTGGGCATGCTGCTGGCGGTGCTGGCCTCGTTCCTCTGCCTGGTAGCGAGCTTCGTGGAGAATGACACCACGGTTTCCACCGTGGTGGCCAATAGCCATTCGCTGAAGCCGCTGCTGTACAAAATCAGCGGCACCTGGGGGAACCATGAGGGTTCCATGCTGCTCTGGGTGCTGATTCTGGCGCTGTGCGCTGGCGCGGTGGCGGGGTTTGGCCGCAACCTGCCCAGTGCCTTGCAGGCGCGGGTGCTGGCGGTGCTGGGGCTGGTGGCGTTGGGGTTCCTGGCCTTTATTCTGGCCACCTCCAACCCGTTCCGCCGGGTATGGCCGCCAGCGCCGGATGGCCTGGGGCTGAACCCGGTCTTGCAGGACCCCGGCCTGGCCTTCCATCCGCCGCTGCTCTACCTCGGCTATGTCGGCTTTGCGGTCACCTTCGCCTTCGCCGTGGCCGCGCTGCTGGAAGGCCGGGTGGACGCCGCCTGGGGTCGCTGGGTGCGGCCCTGGGCGCTGGCGGCCTGGAGCTTCCTGACGCTCGGCATCGGGCTGGGCAGTTGGTGGGCGTATTATGAACTGGGCTGGGGCGGCTATTGGTTCTGGGACCCGGTGGAGAATGCCTCGCTGCTGCCCTGGCTGGCTGGCTGCGCCCTGCTGCACAGCGCCATCGTGGTGGAAAAGCGCGAGGCGCTGAAAACCTGGACCGTGTTCCTGGCGCTGCTGGCCTTCGCGCTGAGCCTGCTCGGCACCTTCCTGGTGCGCTCGGGCGTGTTGAACAGCGTGCATGCCTTTGCCAGCGACCCCGGGCGCGGCGTGTTCATCCTGGCGCTGCTGATGTTTTACGTGGGCGGTGGCTTCGCGCTGTTCGCCTGGCGGGCGCAGGCGATGACGCCCATGGGCGTGTTTGCCGCCGTAAGCCGTGAAGGCGCGCTGGTGCTGAACAACCTGCTGCTGTGCTCGGTGGCGGCGGTGGTGCTGGTGGGCACGCTGTATCCGCTATTCGCCGACCTGGTGCTGGGGCAGAAAATTTCGGTGGGCGCGCCATTCTTCAACACCGCCACCCTGCCGCTGGCGGCGCCGCTGATTGGCGCCATGGCGCTGGGGCCGTTGCTGGCCTGGAAGCGGGCGCGGGTGTTTCCGGCCTTGCAGAAGCTGTGGTGGGTGGCGCTGGGGGCCTTGCTGGCGTTTTTGCTGTGCCTGCTGCTGGCCGGGGCGCGGATCGGCCCGGCGCTGGGCTTTGCCGCCGCCACCTGGCTGATCTGGGGCGCCACGGCCGATATCGCCGAGCGCATTGCCCTGTTCAGCCGGCCCCGCACCGCCTGGGCGCGGGCCAAAGGGCTACCGCGGGCAGCCTGGGGCGGGGCGCTGGGCCACGCGGGCCTGGGCGTTACCATCCTCGGCCTGGCCGGCATGGGTCTGGCGGAGGATAAGCTGGCGCTGCTGAAGCCGGGCGAAAGCGCGGTGCTGGGCGGCTATGAGTATCGGCTGGAGAGCATTGCCGATGCCCAGGGGGCGAATTTCTCCGCCCGGCGAGCGGTGGTGCAGGTGCTGCGCAACGGCCAGCCCGTGGTGCGGATGGAGCCGGAAAAGCGTAGCTTCCCCCTGGCGCGGATGACCACCAGCGAGGCTGCCATCCACTCCACCCCGCTGCGCGACCTGTATGTGGTGCTGGGTGATGAACGCGAGGGCGCGGTGGTGCTGCGCATTCACAACAACCCGCTGGCGCCCTGGATCTGGCTGGGGGCCGGGATCATGGCGCTGGGCGGCGGGCTTTCATTGAGCGACCGGCGCACCCGGGTGGCGGCGCCGGCGCCCAAGGCGCAGGGAGTGCGGGCATGAACCCGGTGTGGCGCAAGCGGGCGCTGCTTGGCTTGCCGCTGCTGGCGGCTGGCGGAGCGGGCTTGGGGTTTCTGGCCATGCTGCGAGGGCTGAGCACGGGCAACTACAATCCGCATGGCGTGCCCTCGGCCCTGCTGGGCAAGGCGCCGCCGGAATTCACCCTGCCGGCCCTGGCGGGCAGTCCGCAGCCGGCTTTTGGTTCGGCCGAGTTGCGCGGGCTGGGACGGCCAGTGCTGGTGAATTTCTTCGCCAGCTGGTGCGTGCCCTGCATCATTGAGCATCCGCAGCTGATGGCGCTGCAGCGCGCCGGGGTGCCGGTGTTCGGCGTGGCTTACAAGGACAAGGCGGCCGATGCGCTGGCCTTCCTGGCGCGGCGGGGCAACCCGTTCCAGGCGCTGGCGGCAGATGAGCCTGGCCGGGTGGCGATTGACTGGGGCGTATATGGCGTGCCGGAAAGCTACCTGCTGGACCGCCAGGGCATCATTCGCTGGCGCTGGGCCGGGCCAATAACCGAGGACACGATGAGCGCCGAATTGCAGCCGCTGCTGCGGCGGTATTCGGCATGAGGCGGCTATTGCTGCTGGCCGCACTGCTGCTGGCCGGCCCCGCTTTGGCGCTGGACCCGGCCGAGCAATTGCGCGACCCGGGCCAGGAGGAGCGCGCCCGCGCCATTGGCCGCGAGCTGCGCTGCCTGGTGTGCCAGAACCAGAGCATTGAGGATTCCGACGCCGACCTGGCGCGCGACCTGCGGCGCATTGTGCGCGAACAGGTGGTGGCCGGGCGCGGCGATGCCGAGGTGATGGATTTCCTCTACGCCCGCTATGGCGATTTCGTGCTGCTGCGGCCCCGGCTTTCGGCCGCCACGGTGCTGCTGTGGGCCACGCCAGTGCTGGCACTCGGCGCCGGTTTGCTGCTGGTGCTGGCCATGCGGCGGCGGGCGGGGGTGGCCGCCGGGCCGCAGCCACTTTCGCCCGAGGAACAGGCCCGGCTGGCCCGGTTGGAACGCGCCCCATGATTTGGCTGTGGATGCTGCTGCTGGCGCTGTTGACGCTGGCACCGCTGGCCCTGGTGCTGCGCCGCCCCGCCACGCTGCGCGGCCGGCGAGAGGCCGACCTGGCGCTGTACCGGGCGCAACTGGTGGAATTGGACGCCGAGTTGGCCGCCGGGCGGCTGGATGCGCCAGGGCTTGCGGCGGCGCGGCTGGAAGTGCAGCGCCGGCTGCTGGCCACGCCGGAGTTGGCCGGGCCGCAGGTGGCGGGCAAGGCGTCTCCACGGGTTTTGGCCGCGCTGCTGGCGGTGCCCCTGGTGGCGCTGGTGCTGTACGTGTTCATCGGCACGCCGGACATGCCCTCGGCCCCCTATGCCGAGCGCCATGCCATTCAGGCGCGGGATGAAGCGCTGATGGCGCAGCTACGCACCCGGCTGGAACAGCTTGGCCCGAACAGCGAGCAGGCGCGGCCCGGCTGGGTGCTGATTGGCGACGCCGAGCGCCGGCGCGGTGGGCTGGCGGCAGCGGCGGAGGCGTATCGGCGGGCACTGGCCGGGCGGTTCAACGCCGATATCACGGCACAGCTGGCCCAGGTGCTGCTGGAGGATGACAAGGCCGACGAGGCCGCGACCCTGCTGGCCGCTGCCGTACCGCAGGCACCGCAGCATATCGGGCTGCGCTTCTTGGCCGGCTCGGCGGCCATGCGCGCCGGCCGCACCGAGGATGCGAAGACTATCTGGCGGGCGCTGCTGGCCGATGCCCCTGCCGAGGCGCCCTGGCGCCCCATGGTGCAGCGGCAGTTGGAGCAGTTGCCCTGAGCTAGACAGGATGGCGCCGCGCCAGGTGGCGCAGGCGCCAGGCCAGGGTCAGCATCAGGGCGGCCATCAGCAGTGCCTGGGCGCCCACCAGCCAGATCAGCGCCAGCAGGCCGGGCTCGGGGTTTAGCACCAGCCAGAAGCCGCAGAACACCGTGACGGCGCCCAGCAGCCCCAGCAGCACACTGGTAAAGCGAAACGCCAGCACCAACCGCACCAGCCCGGTGGCAATCGCCCAGACCCCGGTGCACAGCACCAGCGCCAGCGCAGACTGCGCCGGGGCAAACAGCAAAAATCCGGCAGCGGCGAGGGAGAGCAGGCCATCCAGCCCGAACCAGGCGCTGTGGTGCTGGCCGGTAATGGCCTTCCACAGCGCGGCGGCGCCCTCCAGTGCCAGCCAGGCGCCCAGGAAGCCCAGCATAAGCCCCAGGCCGGCCTGGGGCAGCACGAAGGCCAGCACGGCAAAGCCAAGGGCCACCAGGCCGCGCAGGGCAAACAGCCACCACAGCCGGGCAACGGCACGCAGCAGATGGACAGAGCCGGGATTGGGAGCAGACATCCGCAGGCCTCCTCAGAATGAGGGCAGGCTAGGCGCTTCCACTGCTGAAAGAAATCTCTGCGGCGGGATGGTGGAGCTGAGCGGGATCGAACCGCTGACCTCGTCATTGCGAACGACGCGCTCTCCCAACTGAGCTACAGCCCCATACCCGCCGCGAGAGGCGCGGTGTTTGCCCGCAGTAAATGGTAAAGTCAAGCGGGGTAGTGCTGTGCTTGCGGCTGGGCGGGGCCGCCGATAGGTTGCGGCCGCCTCAAAGGGGAAACCACTGAAATGCATGCGCTGTTCTGGCTGCTGGATTCTGCCATCAGCCTTTATGTCTGGGCGCTGATCATCGCGGCGGTGATGAGCATGCTGCTGGCCTTTGGCGTGCTCGATCATCGGAACCGTGCGGTCTGGACCGTGGCGGATTTCTTCGAGCGGCTGACCGACCCGGCATTGCGCCGGGTGCGCGGCCTGCTGCCGAATCTGGGCGGCATTGATATTTCCCCCATGGTGCTGATCCTGGTGCTGCAGGCGCTGCGGATGCTGCTGGGCGAGATCGAGATCAGCCTGCTCCGGGCCGGGATTGGCATTTGAGCGCCTGTTGGCGAGCGACGGATGACGGCGTGCTGCTGCGGGTGAAGGTTCAGCCCAAGGCGCGCCGGCCCGGCCTGCAAGGGCTGGTGGCGGGGGTGGACGGCCCGCGCCTGAAGCTGGCCGTGACCGAGGCGCCGGAGGATGGCCGCGCCAATGCGGCGGTTTGCGCCACGGTGGCCAAGGCGCTGGGCCTGCCCGGCCATGCCGTGGCGGTGCGGCACGGCACCACCAACCGAGAGAAAACCCTGGCCCGGACGGGCGACCCCGCCCTGCTGATGGCAAAACTGGAGGCGCTGGCATGACCGCGCGAATCATCGACGGCAAACAGGTGGCCGAGGCGCTGCGCGCCCGCATTGCCGCCCAGGTGGCCACCCTGGCCTACAAGCCCGGCCTGCGCGTGGTGCGCGTGGGTGAGGACCCGGCCAGCGTGGTATATGTGCGCAATAAGGACCGCGCCGCCGCCGCCTGCGGGTTTGATTCCGCCACCCAGGTGCTGCCCGAGGCCACCACCGAAGCCGAGTTGCTGCGGGTGGTGCGGGCGCTGAATGACGACCCGGCGGTGGATGGGATTCTGGTGCAATTTCCGCTGCCTGGGCAGATCCGCCAGGAAGCGGTGATCAATGCCATCGACCCCGCCAAGGATATTGATGGCCTGCACCCGCTGAATGCCGGGCGGCTGGCCAGTGGCGCGCCGGGGCTGGTGCCCTGCACGCCGCAGGGTGTGATGCACCTGCTGGCCGCCGCCGGCACCAGCGTGCAGGGCGCCCGCGCCGTGGTGATTGGCCGCAGCGTGCTGGTGGGCCGGCCAGTGGCGCAGCTGCTGCTGGCCGCCGATGCCACCGTGACCATGGCGCATTCTCGCACGCGGGACCTGGCGGCCGAATGCCGCCGCGCTGAGATTGTGATCGCCGCCGTGGGCCGCGCCGAGCTGGTGCGCGGCGACTGGATTGCCGAGGGCGCCACGGTGATTGACGTGGGCATCAACCGTGGGGCCGATGGCAAGCTGGTGGGCGACGTGGCCTTTGCCGAGGCGCTGCCGCGCGCCGGCGCCATCACCCCGGTGCCGGGCGGGGTGGGGCCGATGACCATTGCCTGCCTGCTGGAGAACACGCTGAAGGCGGCGCTGGCGCGCCGGGGCTAGGCGATGCGCGACGCCGCGTTGGCGGCGCTGTTCGTCATCATCTGGGCCGCCGCCTTCACCGCCATTCGGGGCCTGGTGCCGGAATGGCCGGCGCTTTGGGCGCTGGCCAGCCGATTTCTCCTGGTAACGCCGCTGCTGCTGGGCGTGGTGCTGTGGCGCCACGCCGCCTGGCCCAGCCAGGCCGATGCCGGGCGGGTGGCGCTGATGGGGGTTTTCGGCTCGGCGCTTTACCTGGGTGGGGCCTGGATGAGCAGCCGGGTACTGCCGACCGGGCTGGTGGCCATCATCTCCGCCACCGCGCCGCTGTTTGTAGCGGGCGGCCAGGTGGTGTTGCTGGGCCAGCGCCTGCCGGCCCTGGCCTGGCTGGGGTTGGGCCTTGGCTGGCTTGGGGTGGCGGTGCTGGGGCTGGGGCGCGGCGCGCTGGGCGTACCGGTGGCCGAACTATACGGCCTAGCCTATGCGCTGGGCGGTGCCATGGCGCAGGCCACTGGCATTCTGGCCTTTGCCCCCGCCCGCAACCGAGTGGACCCCTGGGTGGCCAATGCCGGCCAGGCGGGCATGGCGGCGCTGACCATGGTGGTGCTGGCCAGCCTGGTACACCCTGCCCTGCCGCCGCCGCCCAGCGCCACGCTGCTGTGGACTCTGGCGTTTTCGGTGCTGGTGGTGGGCATGGCGGGGTACGCGCTGTTCTTCAAAATGCTTCAGCGCTTTCCCGCCGCCACCGCCGCCGCACTGCAGTTGCTGGCGCCGCCGCTGGCCGCGCTGTTCGGCTGGGCACTGCTGGGCGAGCTGCTGCACTGGACCGACCTGCTGGGCGGGGCGGTAACGCTGGCAGGGCTGCTGCTGCTGTTTCGCGCCCGGGCGGGCTGAGCGGCGACGCCGTGCTACCGCTGCGGCGGGTCGCGGCTCAGGCCCTGGGCAGCCAGTTCCGCCTCATAGGCGGGCCAGCGGGTGGCATGTTCCAGCCCCAGGGTGCGCAGATAGGCAAAGGAGAAAATGCCGCTGTCGTGCAGGTCGTCAAAGATCAGCCGCACGGCATAGTGGCCCACCGGCTCCACCTTCATGATGCCAACATGGCGGCGGCCACCCACGGTGGTCTTCTGCCCCGGGCCGTGGCCCTGGACCTCGGCGCTGGGGCTTTCCACCCGCAGGTATTCGGCCGGCAGGGTAAAGCGGCTGCCGTCGTCATAGGCCACTTCCAGGGCGCGTTCGGCGGTCTTCAGCCGCAGCTCGGTGCAATTGGGCATTATTCGTCCAGCGGCCGGGCTTCGTCGGGCAGCATGATGGGAATGCCGTCGCGGATGGGGAAGGCCAGCTTGGCCTGCTCGCTGACCAACTCACCCCGGGCGCGGTCATAGCGCAGCGGGCCCTTGGTGATGGGGCAGACCAGGATTTCCAGCAGTTGCGGGTCCACCGCGCCGCCAAGGGGGATTTCAGGGATACTCATGCGGGTGAATTCCTAACTGGGTTTGCTGCCGGGCGGCGGTTCGCCATGGCTGCCGGCCTGGGCGGCCATGTGCAGCAGGGCCAGCAGCAGCCGGGCGCGATCATCGGGCGTTGCCACTTCCAGCAGCGCCTGCTTCTCCCGCGGCTCAAAGGGGCAGACCATGCTGAGCGTGGTCAGCAACTCGGCATCGGGCGTCTGCTCGATGGCGCTCCAATTCGCCTCAATGCCCCGGCTCCGGAAGAAGCCCCGCAGCGCCGCCAGCAGCCCGGGGCGGTCGGCCAGGGCGCCGTTGGGGGTCAGGTCCAGGTCCATGGCGAAGCTGGCGTAGTCGGCGCGCACCCGGCGGTAGAGCCGGCGAGGTTCCAGCTCGGCGGCCACGCGGAAGCGGATGACGCCGTTGAGGGTGATGAGGAAGCGGCCATCCTCAGTTTCCGAGAAGGAGGAAAGCCGGCCCAGGCAGCCGACGCGGCATAACCCCGGCCCGTGCTCGGCCGCCGGAGCCGAAGCATCGGGCTGGATCATGCCGAACATGCGGCCCAGGCCCAGCGCGTCCTCCACCATGTTCAGGTAGCGGCGCTCAAAGATGTTCAGCGGCAGCCGGCCCTGCGGCAGCAGCAGCGCGCCGGGCAGCGGAAATACCGGGATTTCCGCTGGCAGGTCGCCCAGGCTGGGGTGAAAGGGCCGCACGCTGCCGCGACCTAGCGGAACAACAGGGCGGAGAGCTTGCGCCGGCCGGCCACGCTGGCTGGGTCGCCGAAGCCCCAGGCCTCGAAGAACTTCAGCAGCTGCTTGCGGGCGGCTTCCTCGTTCCAGGCGCGGTCGCGCTTGATGGCGTCCAGCAGCTGGTCCATCGCCTTCTCGCGCTCATCGGCGGCGTTCAGCGCCACGGCCAGGTCTATCCGTGCGGCGTGGTCGTTGGGGTCGGCGGCCAGGCGGGCCTCGAACTCGCCGAACTTCTCCCGCGCGGCGCGGCCTTCGGCGGCCAGTTCCAGGGCGCTGCGGACACTGACGATCTCGGCATGCTCGGCGATTTTCGCCGGCACGCTGTTGATGACCTCAAGCGCCTGCTCCTCCTCGCCCAGCAGCATCAGGCAGCGGGCGATGCCGGCGAAGGCGTCGGCATTCTCGGGTTCCTGCTGGGCCAGGGCGCCAAAGAGTTCCAGCGCGCCCTGCGGGTCGCCTTCCTCCAGCGCCTGCTTGGCCTCGGCCAGCAGATCGGCGGTGGGGAGTTGCCCGCCGGCGGCCTTCAGCAGGTTCTCGATGAACTTCTTCACCTCGGATTCCGGCAGGGCGCCCTGGAACATGTCGGCGATCTGGCCCTGCCAGAAGGCCACCACGGTGGGCACGGACTGCAGCGGCAGGCCCATCTGGGTCAGCTGGGCGACCAGCTGCTTGTTCTTGTCGATATCGATCTTGACCAGGCGGACGCGGCCGCCGGCGCTGCGGACCACCTTTTCCAGCGTGGGGGTCAAGGTTTTGCAGGGGCCGCACCAGGTGGCCCAGAAGTCCACCAGCACCGGCACTTCCCGGCTGCCCTGGACCACGTCCTGCATGAAGCTCTGCTGGGTGCCATCCGAAACCGGGTCGGGACCCTGGCCGGCGCCTGGGGCGGGGTTGCGGGCGGGGTCGAAGAGCACTTCCATGGCGGCGGTCCTGTGTTCGGCGTGCGGGGCCCCGATTTGGGGCGGCTTTGGGGAGATAGATGCGCCTCTCGGCGCCGGAAGCAAGCGGGCGATCTCAGGTAAGGCTGGCAAGATCAAGCATTGTGGCCTCATGCCCCAGGCTGGCCAGGAAGCGGAGCAGCTCCGCCGGGCTGAGCGTGGTGGTGGCGGTATTGGTCAGCGGGTGGAAATTCACCTGCTCGAAGCCCTGCATCAGGTGCTGGTCGAACACCAGCCGCACGGCGCCGGGGGCGGCATTGACCATGCCAAAGGGCGTGACCGAGCCGGGTTCCACGCCAAGTTGGGCGTAAAGTTCCTCGGCGCTGCCGAAGGAGACGCGGCCCAGCCCCACGGCGCGGCCCAGCGCATTGACCGAGACCTTGGCGTCTTCCTCCAGCACCACCAGCAGGAAGGGGCCGGCCTTGGGCTTAAGGAACAGGTTTTTGGCGTGGCCGCCGGGCAGCACCCCGCGCAACGCCTGGGATTCAGTCACGGTGAACACCGGCGGGTGCTCGGTGGTGCGGGCCCGGATGCCCAGGGCGGCAAGCCGGGCCAGCAAGCCGGCGGGGGTTTCGGGCATCAGGGGCTCCGGGTTGGGCAGGCGCCCGGCGCTGCGTCAGCGAAAGGCGAATTCCTGGTAGCCCGCCGCCGCCACCGCCTCAACCTTGTGCCGATAGCGCACCGCGCCGCCGTAATAGCCCAGGGTGCGCCGCACATCGCGGCCTTCCACATTGCGGTTCACCCCGGTCTGCCAGGAATTCACCTGGCTGAACAACAGCCCGGCAGCGGCTTCCTCCACATGCCGGGCCCAGTCCTCCACCGCCGCGGCGCGGGGTTCCACCCGCTTCAACCCATTCACGCGCATGTGCCGCACCAGGCCGGTGGCCCAATCGACAATTTCCTCAATGTTGCGGGGAATATTGCCGCGGGCGGTGTGCGGCCCCAGCACCATCAGCAGGTTGGGGAAGCCCTCGGCCATCATGCCCAGCAGGGTGCGCGGGGTGCCCACCCAAGCGTCCTTCAGGCTTTGGCCGCCGGGGCCGCGAATATCCATGCGGTCATAGGGGCCGGTCACGCCATCAAAGCCAGTGGCGTAGATCAGCACGTCGAATTCATGCTCGCACGCGGTGGTGCGGATGCCCTTGGGCGTAATCCGCTCGATTGGTGTCTCGTTGATGTCCACCAATTCCACATTGGGCTGGTTGTAAACCTCGAAGTAGCCGCTCTCGAGCGGCAGGCGGCGGGTGCCGAAGCCGTGGTTCTTCGGGATCAGCTTTTCCGCCACCGCCGGGTCCTTCACCCGCTGGCGGATTTTCTTCGCCGCCCATTCGGTCATCAGCGCATTGGCCGCCGGGTCCACCAGCACATCCCGGAAGTTGCCCACCCAGATGCCGAAGCCCGGCTCAGCGTAGAGCCTTTCCCAGAAGGCCTCACGCTCCTCGGGCGAAACCTCCGTGGCCTTGCGCGGGTCGGACTGGTGGATGAAGCAGGTGTCGGTCTGCCGGCAGCGCTCGAAAATCTCGGGGTAGCTGGCCTTGATCTTCGCCTGCTCCTCGGCGGTGATGGCGCGGTTGTGCAGCGGTGCCGCCCAATTGGGCGTGCGCTGGAACACGGTGAGGTGGCCAACTTCCTTGGCGATGGTCTGGATGGTTTGAATGGCGGTGGCGCCGGTGCCGATGATGCCAACGCGCTTGCCCTTGAGGTCCACCGGCTCACGCGGCCAGCGCGCGGTGTGGAAGGCCGGGCCAACAAAGTCATCGCGCCCCGGGATATTCGGCAGGGTATAGGCCGAAAGTGGGCCCAGCGCGGTGATGAGCAGGGTCGCGCTGTCCTGCGCGCCATCCTCAAGCGTTATGGTCCAGCGGCTGCTGGCATCATCAAACTGCGCGGCGGTGACGCGGCTGTTGAAGCGCATGTCGCGCCGCAGGTCGAACTTCGCCGCCACGTGGTTCAGGTAGCGCAAGGTGTCGGGCTGGGCGGCGAAGTGTTCCGGCCAGTTCCATTCCTGCAACAGCTCGGCCGAGAAGGAATAGCCGTAGGACCAGCTTTCAGAATCAAACCGGGCGCCAGGGTAGCGGTTCCAGTACCAGGTGCCGCCCACATCGCTGCCGGCCTCATATACCCGCACCCGCATGCCCAGTTCCCGCAGGCGGATGAGCTGGTACATGCCGGCGATGCCGGCGCCGATGATGATGGCGTCCGGCGCATCGGCGCTGGTGGTGGCGGTCATGCGGGCTTCCTCGACGGCTTGGCTTATTCAACGCGGGTGTTGGTACGCACGGCAATGTCCTGCCATTTCAGCGCTTCCTGGGCGAAGTAGCGGTCGGCATCCTCGGCTGAGCCGCCCATGGGCGCGGCACCGAGCAGGCGCAGGCGCTCCACCACATCGGGCTTGGCCAGGGCCAGGCGGGCAGCGGCGTTGAGCTGCGCCACCACCGGGCGCGGCGTGGCCTTGGGCACCGCCATGCCGAACCAGACCCCGGCGGTGAAATCGGCCACGCCGCTTTCCATCACCGTGGGCAGGTTGGGCATGGTGGGGGCACGGCGGGCGCTGCCCATGGCCAGGGCACGCACCCCGCCATCCTGGATGCGCTCGGCGTAAACCGGCAGGGTATCCAAGGCGAATTGCACATCGCCGCCCAGCACCGCCTTCATCACATCGCCGCTGCCGCGAAACGGCACATGCGGAATCACCATGCCGGTGCGCAGCTTCAGCAACTCGAAGGAAAGATGCCCGCTGCTGCCGATGCCGCCCGAGCCGTAATTCACCCGCGCCGGGTTGGCGGCGGCATAGGCGATCATCTCCGCCAGGGTGTTCACCGGCACAGCGCGGGTAGCCACAAGCACATGCGGCATCTCCGCCATCAGCACCACGCCCGCCAGATCACGCTCGGGCACAAAGGGCGGCGGGGGCGGGTAGATGAACTGGTTGATGGAGAAGGGGCCGGGGTTGGTGACCAGCAGCGTATGGCCATCAGGCGCGCTGCGGGCCACGGCGGTGGCGGCCACATTGCCGCCGGCCCCGGCGCGGTTCTCAATCACCACCTGCTGGCCCAGCTGCTCGGCCATGGTAGGGGCCATCAGCCGGGCGATGAGGTCGGCGCCGCCACCGGGGCCGAAGGAAACCACCAGCCGGATGGGCCGTTGCGCGAAGGATTGGGCGCGGGCCAGCCCAGGCAGGGTCAGCGGCAGCGCGGCGAGCAGGGTGCGGCGAGTGAGGCGCATGGCGGCTAAACCGGCACAACAGGCAGGGTGGCGATGCTTTTCCAGCCCACCGGCGCGCCAGCCAGGGTGGCGGCTTCCGCCGGGGGCAGCGCGGCATTCCAACGCACCGCCAGGAAGCGCTGGCCATTCACCGCATCGGCGGCAACCGAAGCCAGCCAGAGCAGTGGCGGCACCATGATGGCGGGTTGCAGCATGGCGGCGCGGTCGAACCCGGCATCCTGCGGCACCAGCGTGGTGTTGGTGACGCCACCAGGCACCAGCACATTGGCGGTTACGCCGCTGCCTTCCAGGTCCTCGGCCATTACGCCGGTCAATGCCTCGGCTGCCGCCTTGGTGGGGCCATAGGGCACGTAGCCGCCGCGCAGCATGGTGCCCAGGCTGGTGGTGACATTGATGATCCGGCCCCAGCGGGCGGCCAACATATCGGGCACGGCGGCGCGGGCCATGCTGTGGATGGCCTCCACATTCACCGCGGCGAAGCGGCGCCAATCCTCTGGCGAGACTTCCCAGAAGCGGATCGGGCGCTGCCAATTATCCGGCCGCACGCTGCCCTGGCCAATGCCGGCATTGTTTACTAGCACGGCAATTGGGCCGAGCTGCTGCCGCGCCGTGGCTACGGCCTCGGCGCATACGGTTGGGGAGGCAAGGTCCCGCGCCAGGGTAAGCAAGGGTGCGCCGGGACCGGCCAGGGTGGTGAGTTCGGCCAGGGGCGCCGCATCGCGGTCCACCGCCGCCACCGCATAGCCGGCGCCGAGCAGGCCCAGCACCATTTCCCGCCCGATGCCGCGCCCGCCACCGGTTACCAACGCAACGCGTCGTTGCCTTGCCATGCCCAGCTTCCCCCAGTGTTTTGCGGCATGCTGCGCTTGGGGGGAGCGGGGGGTCAAGCCAAGCGGCTTAACTGTTTGAGCGGCTGATTCACACCGCCGGTGATTCCACCGGCGACGATCAGACGCTAAGTGCTTGGGAGACTGATCCACCGCTCCGGCGTTGCCGCCTGCGCGAATCAGGCTCTAGCTGTCGCTGCTATGGAGGTTGTCCCTCCGGGGCTGAGTTGGTTGGCTGTGGTTGCGAGGCCAACACCCAGCAACTCGGAGCCCCGGATGGACAGTC
>CANFIE010000008.1 GCA_947446625.1 Acetobacteraceae bacterium
ATTTCAAGGAGTTGTCGCTGGCATGAGCGACCCCGGCGCACCCGCCCCGACCACCCCGGAATCCTCTCAGTTCGGTGAGGGCGGCGAGGACTACACAAGCTCCTCCATCACCGTGCTGCGCGGGCTGGAGGCCGTGCGGAAGCGGCCTGGGATGTACATTGGCGACACCGATGACGGCTCCGGCCTGCATCACATGGCGTTCGAGATCATCGACAATGCGGTGGACGAAGCGCAGGCCGGCTTTGCCAGTCGCTGCGACGTAACGCTGAATGGCGACGGCAGCGTGACCGTGCGCGATGACGGGCGTGGCATTCCGACCGATATCCACCACGAGGAAGGCGTTTCCGCCGCCGAGGTGGTGCTGACGCGGCTGCATGCCGGCGGTAAGTTCAACCAGAATTCCTACAAGGTTTCGGGCGGCCTGCACGGCGTGGGTGCCGCGGTGGTGAACGCGCTTTCCGAGTGGATGGAAGTGCGCATCTGGCGCAATGGCACCGAGCATTTCATCCGGTTTGAACACGGCGACACGGTGCAGCCGCTGAAGGTTGTTGGCCAGTCGGAGAAGCACAACGGCACCGAGGTGACGTTCAAGCCTTCCGCCGGGACCTTCACCCAGGTGGAATACGACTTCGCCATTCTGGAGCGCCGGCTGCGCGAGCTGGCCTTCCTGAACAGCGGGCTGGCGATTTCGCTGAAGGATGACCGGCATGTGCCGGCGCAGGAAGTGTTCTTCCAGTTCAAGGGCGGGTTGGTCGCCTTCGTGGAATGGCTGGACCAGGGCAAGGAACCGCTGTTCCGCCCGCCGGTGAGCCTGGTGACGAAGGAAACCGAGGGCATTCGCGTTGAGCTGGCGATGTGGTGGAACAACACGCCGCGCGAAGTGGCGCTGTGCTTCACCAACAACATCCCGCAGCGCGATGGCGGTACACACCAGGCGGGCTTCCGCCAGGCGCTGACGCGGGTGGTGATGAAATACGCCGAGGATCTGGCGAAGAAGGAAAAGGTTGAGCTTATCGGCGACGACATGCGCGAAGGGCTGACCGCCGTTCTCAGCGTGAAGGTGCCGGACCCGAAGTTCAGCAGCCAGACCAAGGAAAAGCTGGTCAGCTCGGAAGTGACGCCGGTGGTGCATATGGCGGTGGCCGATGCGCTGACCCACTGGTTTGAGACGCACCCGAAGGAAGCCAAGATTGTCATCGAGCAGGTGGTGCTGAGCGCCGCCGCGCGGAAGGCGGCGCAGCTGGCGCGCGACAAGGTGGGGCGGAAGAACGCGCTGGAGTTCAGCACGCTGCCGGGCAAGCTGGCCGATTGCCAGGAGAAGGACCCGAGCAAGTGCGAGCTGTTCCTGGTCGAGGGTGACTCGGCCGGTGGTTCCGCCAAGCAGGGCCGTAACCGCGTGTTCCAGGCGATTTTGCCGCTGAAGGGCAAGATTTTGAATGTGGAGCGGGCGCGGCTGGACAAGATGCTCAGCAGCGCCGAGATCGGCACGCTGATCACCGCGCTGGGCACCGGCATTGGCACGGGCGAGCCAGCCAAGGGCGGCTTTGACCCCAACAAGCTGCGCTACCACCGCATCGTCATCATGACCGATGCCGACGTGGACGGCTCGCATATCCGGACGCTGCTGCTGACCTTCTTCTTCCGGCAGATGCCGGAGCTGATTGCGCGCGGGCACCTCTATATCGCCCAGCCGCCGCTGTACCGCGCCAAGCGCGGCAATGATGAGCGCTACCTCAAGGACGACCTGGCGCTGGAGAACTTCCTGCTGGAGAAGGCGCTGGCGGGGGCGCGGCTGCGGCTGGGCGATGGCCGCGAGGCTGCCGGCGAGGAGTTGCGCACCGAGGTGGAGTTGCTGCGTGAGATTGCCATGCGCGTGCGCCGGCTGGCGGCGCATGTGCCGGCCGAGATTGTGGAGCAGGCCGCCCTGGCCGGGGCGCTGACCCTGGACGAGGACCGGGCGCTGGCCGCGGGCCAGGCGCTGGCGGCGCGGCTGGATGCCATGGCGGCGCCGAGCGAGCGCGGCTGGATTGCCTCCACCGGGCCGGAAGGCTTGCAGGTGGCGCGCACGGTGCGTGGCGTGGCGGAACGGCATGCGCTGAATGCCTCGGCCCTGCGCAGCGCCGATGCGCGCTGGCTGGATGAGCGGCGCGGCATTCTGCTGACCGAGTTTGGCAAGGGCGCCACGCTGCTGCTGGACAGCAGCGAGTTGGCGGTGGGCGGGCCGATGTCGGCGCTCGACCGCATTCTGGCGCAGGGCCGGCGCGGGCTGACCATCCAGCGCTTCAAAGGGCTGGGCGAGATGAACCCCGAGCAGCTGTGGAAGACCACGCTGGACCCCAATATCCGCACGCTGCTGCGGGTGCAGGTGACGGATGTGGAGGATGCCGAGACGGTGTTCTCCACCCTGATGGGCGATGTGGTGGAGCCGCGCCGCGACTTCATCGTGACCAACGCGCTGAAGGTGGCCAACCTGGATATCTAGCTTCCCGTAGGCGCTGCGGGCTTGACCTGCGGCGCCAGTCGGGCCGGAATCATGCCGCAAAACGGGGGAAGCGGCATGGATACGGACTACCTGGTAATTGGCGGTGGCTCGGCCGGCTGCGTGGTGGCGGCGCGGCTGAGCGAAAAGAATGCCCGGGTGACGCTGCTGGAAGCCGGCCCGCGTGACTGGCACCCGTGGATCCATATCCCCGCCGGCATGATCAAGCTGCTGCAGAACCAGAAGCTGGTGAACTGGGGCTACCTGGCCGAACCGGAGCCGGGCAGCAACAACCGGGCGATCAAGTGGCCGCGCGGCAAGACGCTGGGCGGCAGTTCTTCCATCAACGGCATGCTGTATGTGCGCGGCAACCCGGCCGATTTCGACGGCTGGGCGCAGATGGGCGCGCGCGGCTGGAGCTATGACGAGGTACTGCCGTTTTTCCGCAAGTCCGAAACCTATCACGGCAAGGGCGACCCCGAGGTGCGTGGCGAGGGCGGGCCGTTGCAGGTGGAGGATTACCGCACCATCCTGCCGCTGACGCATCGCTTCGTCGAAGCCGCGCAGCAGGCCGGGCATGAGTTCCGCAAGGACCTCAACGGCCAGAAGCAGGAAGGCGTCGGCTATTCGCAGATGACGCGCGTGGGCAAGTGGCGCGGCTCGACGGCGCAGACCTTCCTCAAGGCCGCCAAGGGCAGGGTACGGGTTGAGACGGAGGCGCAGGCGACGCGGCTGCTGTTTGAGGGCACGCGCTGCGTGGGTGCCGAGTATCGCCAGGGCGGCGAGCTGAAGCAGATTCGCGTGACGAAGGAAGTGGTGCTCTCGGGCGGTGCGGTGAACTCGCCGCATCTGATGCAGCTTTCCGGCCTTGGCCCGGCCGAGCATCTGCAATCGCTCGGCATTCCGGTGCTGGCGGATATGCAGGGCGTTGGCGCAAATTTGCAGGACCATTACGTCACCCGCGTGCAGCACCGGGTGAAGGAGGCCATCTCGACCAACCAACTGGCCAAGGGCGTGCGGCTGGCCGGGCAGGTGGCGCGCTTCTTCCTGCGTGGCAATGGCGCGCTGACCTTCGGCGTGACCACGGCGCAGGTGTTCACCCGCTCGCGTGAGGGGCTGGCCTCGCCGGACCTGCAACTGCTGTTCACGCCGGCGACCTACAAGCTCGGCAGTGTCATCTCGCAGTTGGAGGATGAGCCGGGAATGACGGTGGCGATCTGCCCGGTGCGGCCAGACAGCCGCGGCACGGTGATGGCGCAATCAGCGGACCCGCTTTCGCGCCCGGCGATTCGTCCGAACTACCTGAGCGCCTATTCCGACCAGCAGGTGCTGGCTGCCGGCATGAAGCTGGCCCGCGCCATCATGGCTGCGCCGGCCATTGCGCAGCACAGCGTCAAGGAAATTTTGCCCGGGCCGGAGGTGCAGACCGAGGAGCAGTTGCTGGCTTTTGCGCGGCAATACGGCACCACCATTTACCATCCCGTGGGCACCTGCCGCATGGGCGAGGACCCGCGCGCGGTGGTGGACAGCCGGCTCCGGGTGCATGGCATTCAGGGGCTGCGGATTGCCGACGCTTCCGTGATGCCGACGCTGACCACCGGCAACACCAATGCGCCCACCATCATGATCGGCGAGAAATGCGCCGCGATGATGCTGGAGGATGCCGCATGAAGCATGACATCGCGACCTTGCAGGCCATGCTGGCGGCCAGCCAGCGGGCCGTGGTGTTCACAGGGGCGGGGATTTCCACCGAAAGCGGCATTCCGGATTTTCGCAGCCCCACGGGCATGTGGGCCAAGGTGAAGCCCATCATGTTCCAGGATTACGTGGCTTCCGCCGCGTGGCGGGCCGAGGCCTGGAAGCGCAAGTTTGAGCATGAGCACACCATGCGTGCGGCGCAGCCCAACCGGGGGCATCGGGCGGTGGCGCGGCTGGTGCGCGAGGGCAAGGTGGCGGCGGTGATCACGCAGAATATCGACGGGCTGCACCAGGCGAGCGGCGTGCCGGATGCCAAGGTGATTGAGCTGCACGGCAACGCCACCTATGCGCATTGCCTGGATTGCGGCGAGCGCTACGAGATTGACGCCCTGCGCGCCGCCTGGGAACGCGACGGCGTGGTGCATGACTGCCTGAAATGCGAAGGCATCATCAAGACCGCGACCATCAGCTTTGGCCAGGCCATGCCGGAAGCGCAGATGCTGCGGGCGCAGCAGGAAACGATGGCGGCGGATTTGTTCATTGTGCTGGGGTCGTCGCTGGTGGTGTACCCGGCGGCGAGCTTCCCGGAGGTGGCCAGGCGCAAGGGGGCGCGCCTGGTGATTGTGAACAACGAGCCAACCGGGCTGGACGACATGGCCGACCTGGTGATCCACCACGGCATTGGCGACGTGATGGGCGGCGCCGTGGGCGTGAACTGAGGCCCGCCGAGGTTACTTCTTCGGCGGGGTGTAGCTGGCGCCCATGCCCAGGCTGGGGTCCATCTGGATGCCGTAGGGCGCGATGGGGTAGCGTAGGCCGTTCTTGGCCAGCGCCTTCATGCCCTCGATAGCCACGGCCAGGTCGGCGGGCGTCAGCGCCATCAGCATTTCCTCATCCGGCACGCCGCCATAGCGGCGCTCGGCGAAGCAGGGCAGCGAGAGGCTGGGCTCGCCCGTGGCCAGGGCGCGGCCCCAGCTGTCGGCGCAGGCCGTCTCGCCCACCACGCTCCACTCGAACTTGCGGTAGTTGCGGTACTGCAGGCCGTTGATGAGGATGATCATCTGCCCCGGCGTGGCATAGACGAGGCAGATCTTCGGGTTGGGCAGCCGGCCGGATTCCAGCGGGCTGACCGCCATGGCGGTGTATTGGCCGTGCGGCACGCAGCTGAGCGCCTGCTGCCGCGCTGCGGCGCTTTCGGCGTCGCCGTGCCATACGCCCACATAGCGCGCGCCTTCCTCGTCGCGCGGGGCCAGGCCGATGACGGCGCCGCATTGCTGGCCGACGAGGTCCGCCTGGGTGATGCCGACGGTCCAGCCCATGCGGCTGGCCATGCTGACGATCTGGTCCGTGGTGTGGACCGTTTTGGGCCGGCGGATGCGCGGGATGGCCTCCATCTCAGCCACTGTCTCGAACAGCTGCATGCCGATGACGGTGGTTTTGATGCGCAGCAGCGCGTTGAGGTCGGCCAGGAGGGTGGTGAAGTTGGTCATGCCGGGAGACTCGCTTTGGGTTGCAGCCGGGGCAGGAAGGCGGTGGCCAGCCCGAGCAGCGGCAGGAAGGCGCAGACGTGATAGACGGTGGCGATGCTGGTGACATCGGCCAGGGCACCCAGGGCGGCGGCGCCGAGGCCGCCCAGGCCGAAGCTGAAGCCGAAGAAGATGCCGGCCACCATGCCGACGCGGCCGGGCAGCAATTCCTGCGCATAGACCAGAATGGCCGAGAAGGCGGAGGCCATGATCATGGCGATGATGATGGAGAAGCTGACGGTCCAGAACAGGTTGAGATAGGGCAGCGCCAGGGTGAAGGGCAGCGCGCCGAGGATGGAGAACCACATCACCGGCACGCGGCCCACCTTGTCGCCAACCATGCCGCCCAGCAGGGTGCCGAGGACCACGGCGCCGAGATAGACGAAGAGCAGCAGCTGCGCGTTCTGCACCGCCATGCCGAAACGGTCGATCAGGTAGAAGGTGTAGTAGCTGCCCATGCTGGCGGAATAGACATTCTTGCTGAACAGCAGGGCGATGAGCACGGCGATGGCGATGCCGATTTGGCGGCGGGGCAGCGGCAGCGCGGTGGAAACGGCGGCCTTGGCGCGGCTGCCCTGCGGCATGGCGGCGCGGCGGCCGGCATACCAGCGGCCGATCTGGAACAGCACCACCATGCCCAGCATGGCGATGGCGGAGAACCAGACGATGCTGCGCTGCCCGGCGGGCACCACGATGAAGGCGGCCAGCAGCGGGCCGGTGGCGGTGCCGGCATTGCCGCCCACCTGGAACAGGCTCTGCGCCAGGCCATAGCGGCCGCCGGAGGCGAGGCGGGCGACGCGCGAGGCTTCCGGGTGGAACACCGCCGAGCCAAGGCCGATGAGGGCGGCGGCCATGAGGATGACCGGATAGCTGGTGGCCTGGGACATCAGCAGCAGGCCGCACAGCGTGCTGCCCATGCCAATGGCCAGGGAGAAGGGCTGCGGGTTGTTGTCGGTATAAAAACCCACGGCAGGCTGGAACAGCGAGGCGGTGACCTGGAAGGCCAGGGAGATCATGCCGATCTGCGCGAAGCTGAGGCCGTAATCGGCCTTCAGCAGCGGGAATATGGCCGGCACCAGGGACTGCATCATGTCGTTCAGCAGGTGGCAGAAGCTGAGCGAGAGGATGACGGCGAAGGTGGCCCCCGGGACCGCCCCGCCGGTTGCCGCCCCGGTACCGCCGGCGGCTATTGTCTGGTTCGCGCTCAAGGCTCTTCCGTTCCTGTCTGGCGGTGCCAGTATAGCGCCTGCAAGGGGCGGCGCCAGCGCAGCCCCAAAAACCGGGAGAGGAAGCGGCCATGGCCGAGAGCAAGAACATGAAGCAGGGCCGCGCCATGCGGACCAACCTGATTGGCCCGAAGGCCGTGGAGCGGATGAACGCCGACGTTTACGCCGACCCGGTGATGGACAAGTTCCGCGACTACGCCGTCGAAGCCGTGTTCGGCATGCTGTGGACCCGGCCGGGGCTGGACCTTAAGATCCGCACCCTGATCTGCGTGGTGAGCGACACCGCGACGCATGCCTGGCCGGAGCTGGAGATTCACCTGCGCATGGCCCGCCGCCAGGGCTGGAGCGAGGATGAACTGACCGAGGTGCTGCTGCATATGGGCGGCTATGTCGGCCTGCCTTCGGTGCGGGAAGCGCTGGTGATTGCCAAGAAGCTGTTCGCCGAGATGCGCGCCGAGGGCGAGGACAAATGAGCCAGGCACCACCGCTGCGCTGGCAGGTTGGCCAGGTTCGCATCAGCAAGGTGGTGGAGTTGGAGAGCACCGGCGGCAGCAGGTTTCTGCTGCCGCAGGCCACGCCCGACGAAGTGCAGAAGATTGACTGGATGGCGCCGCACTTTGCCGATGAGCGCGGGCGGCTGAAGCTGAGCGTGCATGCGCTGATCATCGACACCGGCACGCGACGCATATTGGTGGATACCTGCCTGGGGAATGACAAGCAGGGCCGCGGCATTCCGCATTGGAATGACCGGCAGGGAACATTCCTGGCCGATCTGGCCGCCGCCGGCTACCCGGCCGAGAGCATCGACACCGTGCTGTGCACGCATTTGCACGTGGACCATGTGGGCTGGAACACCAGGCTGGTGGATGGCCGCTGGGTGCCGACCTTTCCGCAGGCGCGCTACATTTTTGGCCGGGCGGAATACGAGCATTGGGCGGCGCAGGAAGGCCGCGCCGATATGCGCGCGGTGTTTGAGGACAGTGTGCGGCCGATTTTTGATGCCGGGCTGGCCGAGTTGGTGGCGGTGGACCACCAGATTTGCCCGGAAGTGCGGCTGATGCCGACGCATGGCCATACGCCCGGGCATTGCAGCGTGCGGATCAGCAGCGCGGGCGAGGAGGCGATCATCACCGGGGATCTGGCGCATCACCCCTGCCAGATGGCGCATCCGCACTGGAACAGCCTGGCCGATATGGACCCCGCCGCCGCCGAGGCGACGCGGCGCGCATTCTTCGCCGGGCTGGCCGGCAAGCCGGTGCTTGTCATCGGGACCCATTTCGCCGGGCCGAGTGCCGGGCGCGTGCAACGTGATGGTGCGGGCTTTCGCCTGCTGGTGTGTTGGTGAGCGACATGAACAAGCATGACCACGGCAAATGGGGCTGCGCCTGCTGGGGCCCGCAGGACCAGTTGGGCGCCGGCAACCTGTTGACCCAGGCCAAGCGGCTGGCGGCGCTGAAGGGGATTGAGAGCGGCAAGGCCTACGATCTTTCGCATGTGTTCGGCGCTGATTCGCCGTATCTGCAGCCGAACCAGCCACCCTTTTTGCTGATGATGTGGGCGACGTGGCGCGATTCCATTCGGCGCCGGCGCGGCATGGGCATGAAGAACGATGCCGGCAGCAATGTGGAGCGGGTGGAGATGACCACCCATGTGGGCACGCATATCGACGCGCTGGGCCATGTCTCCAAGGGTGGGCGACTGTACAACAACCAGGACGCCGCCGAGGTGATGACCGAATGGGGCCTGACCCGGCTGGGCATTGAGCAGACGCCGCCGATGATAACGCGCGGGCTGCTGCTGGATGTGGCCGGGCTGGATGGCGGGCCGCATCTGGCGGCGGGGCGGGTGGTGACGCCGGAGGATTTGGCCAAGGCGGCCGAGGGGCTGACGATTGAGCCGGGCGACATGGTGCTGATCCGCACCGGTTGGGGCCGCTACTTTGGCGTGGACAACGCGAAGTATCTGGCGGGCTCGCCGGGCATTGATGTGCCGGCGGCGCAGTGGCTGACGGCGCAGGGCGTGGCCGCCATTGGCAGCGACAACATGGCGCTTGAGGTGCTGCCCAACCCGGACCACAGCCTGGCCCTGCCGGTGCACCAGCACTGCCTGGCCGAAGCCGGCGTGCACATCATTGAGAATTTGATGCTGGAGGAGTTGGCCGCCGATGGCGTGCGCAGCTTCTGCCTGATTGTGCTGCCGCCGAAGATGCGCGGCGCAACTGGCGCACCGGTGCGGCCGGTGGCTCTCATCTAACCAAACCGCCCTGGCCCGGTGGTGCCGGGCCAGGGCAGGCCAGTTACTTCACCGCGCTGAAGGCGGTGGGGGCGAGGAACATGTTCTCCACCCGCTCCACAATCGGGCCGGCGGCTTCGGTCTCGGCGCGCTTGGTGATCCATTCCGGGTCGGCCTGGAAGGCGTTCCACTTCTGCTCGCGCTCGGCCAGGCTCTGCCATTCCACCAGGTAGTACAGCGCCTGGTTGTTGGGGCCCACAAGCGTGGTCCAGAAGCCGGCCTGCTTGATGCCGTGGCGTTCCCAAATGCCCAGCGTGATGGTGCTGAAGCGGTTCAGCAGCGCCGGCAGCTTGCCGGGAATGCAGTGGTAGATGCGCAGTTCATGAATCATTGGGTCTCTCCCTTGCTCAACGGCGGCTTGCCTTGGGCGGCCGCATCGTTGCACCCTGCCGCCACCAGAGGGAGACGCCAAGTCATGAAATTCTACGATTCAGTGGGCCCCAACCCGCGCGTGGTGCGCATGTTCGCCGCCGAGCGTGGCGTAGATATTGCGACCGGCAAGGTGATGGTGGATTTGCGCGGTGGCGAGAATCGCCAACCGGCGCACATGGCGCGCAACCCCTTCGGCCAGATGCCGACGCTGGAGTTGGCCGACGGCACCTTCCTGGCCGAGATTACCGCCATTTGCGAATATCTGGACGAGGTTGGCCCGGCCGGTGGCTCGCTGATTGGCGCCACGCCGCAGGAACGCGGTGTGACCCGCATGTGGGTGCGCCGGCTGGACCTGAACATCATCGAGCCGATGGCCAATGGCTTTCGCTTCTCGGCCGGGTTGAAGCTGTTTGAGAACCGCATCCACTGCATTCCCCAGGCCGCCGACGACCTGAAGGCGATTGCGCAGGAATGGCTGGTGAAGCTGGATGCGATGATCGCGGGGCGCGAGTTCATCGCTGGGCCGAAGCTGACGCTGGCCGATGTGCTGCTATTCTGCTTCCTGGATTTCGGTGCCCAGGTTGGCCAGCCGATCAACCCGGCGCTGACAAACATTATCGCCTTCCATGCCCGCATGAAGGCGCGGCCGAGCGCGGCGGCCTGAACTGCAAAAAGGGGGGCCTTGCGGCCCCCCTGATGCTACGGCCCGCAGGGCCGAGCGCCCGAATGGGCGCCGTCGCAAGTGCGGCGAAGCCAAGCCGGGCGGATGCCCGGCGCCCGGCGTTTGAAGCGCACGAAGGCATCGCCTTCGTGCGCTCAGTATCAGTTCACCGCCAGCGCCATGACGCCGATGCAACCGCTGGGCAGCGGTACGTTCTGCCAGGTGGCGCCTTCATCCAGCGTGCCGAACACTTGGCCCTTGCGCGCGGCGGCATAAACCACGGCGCGGTCGCGCGGGCTGGGCACCACGGCCATCATGGTGCTTTCCGCCTTGGTTGGCGTATCAAACCGCGCCCAATTCTTGCCCAGATCAGCGCTGCGCCAGACCGTGCCCGTGGCGCCATTGGCGGCGGTGGACATGGTGGCATAGAGCAGGTTCGGGTCATGCGGGCTGACGCGTACGTCGCGGCCGTAGAAAATCGGCGTGCGCTTGCGCATTTCCAAATCCTGCCAGTGGGCGCCGTGATCCTCGCTGCGGAACAGCCCCATGCGCAGCGCTACAATCGGCGTTTCCGGCGCGGCGGCGCTGATGGCCAGCGCGTGCACGTCCAGCATGCCTTCCGCCGTGTGGGTGGTGATGATGGCGCTTTTCAGGTGTTCCTGCTCGGCCAGCTTGATCAGGTGTTCGCTGCAATCCAGCCAGTTCTCGCCGCCATCCAGGCTGCGGATCACGCCGCGGACTTCCAGCGCCGCGAACATTTCCTCGGGCCGCAGCGGGTTGAAGCCGAAGCGCATGACGCGATTGCGGAAGCCGCGCATGTCAGCGACATCGCCATAGTCCACGCCGCGTGCCTCGCGGAAGCTGCCGCCGCCATCTTCCGAGATGAAGACGCCGAGCGGCGAGGTGCCGACATAGATCTTGCGCGCATCACGCGGATGCACGGCAATGGCCCAGACCTGCCGGTCGGTGTGTGGAAAGTTCAGCCGTGCCCAGCTGTTGCCGGAATCGGTGCTGACATAGGGGCCTTCCTGCGTGCCGGCATAGATGCGGCGGCTGTCATGCGGGTCCACCGTCAGGCAGGGCACGTGGCATTCGGCGGGCAGGCCGCGAGTCATGTGCTCCCATTGCGTGCCGCCAACATCCAGGCGGAACACGCCGCCCAGGCTGCCTGGCGGCGGCACCATGCTGGCGCCACCCGGCCATTGCACCACGCCGGCAAAAACCTGCCCCTTGCTCATACCGTGTCCCCTTCCCGTATCCTTGGTGGCCAGCCTAGGCCCGGAGCCTGCGGGCCGACAAGCGTTGGGGCTATTCCGGCTTGATGCCGGCGAGTTGCACGGCGCGGCGGGTGCGTTCCAGGTCGGCCCGCAGGAAGGCGGCGAAGTGTTCGGGCGTGGTTTGCGGCGGGCGGGCCAGTTCCACGCCCAGGCCTTCCATGCGCTCACGCAAGGCTGGCTCGGCCAGGCATTCCGGCAGCAGGGCGGACAGGCGCTGGATGATGGCGGCCGGCGTACCGGTGGGGGCGCAGAGGCCGTTATACGAGAACATCACCGCGCCGGCGTAGCCGCTCTCCACCAGGGTGGGCAGGTCTGGCACCAGGCGGGAACGATGCTCGGCGGTGAGGGCCAGCAGGCGCAGCCGGCCTTCGCGCACCAGGGGCAGCGCGCCGCTGATCTGTTCCATCAGGCAGCCGACATTGCCGGCCAGCAGGTCCGGCATCATGGGGCCGGAGCCGCGATACGGCACATGGGTGATGCCGGCGCCGCTGGCAGCGTCGAACAACGCCAGCGCCAGGTGGTTGGAGGAGCCGATGCCGGCGGTGCCGCAGGTGATGGCGCCGGGCCGCGCCTTGGCCATGGCCACCAGTTGCTGCACCGTTTGCGCCGGATGGTCGGCCCGCACCGCCACCACCAGGGGCAGCAGCGCGCACATGCCAATGGCCTGGAATTGGCGGAACGGGTCATAGGGCAGGTTGGCTTGCGTCAACACATTGCCCACCAGCGACCCGTTGGAGCCCATCATCAGCGTGTAGCCATCGGGCCGGCTGTTCGCCACCATCTCGGCGCCCAGCGCACCACCGGCACCGGCGCGGTTTTCCGCCACCACGGGCTGGCCCAGCCGGGCGCTGAGCTGTGGCGCGAGCAGCCGGGTCAAGATGTCGATATTGCCGCCGGGCGGGAAGGGAATGACGATGCGCACCGGGCGCTCGGGCCAGGTTTCGGCACTTGCCCTGGCGGCCAGCAGCAAGGCGGGGCCGGCCAACAGGCCACGGCGCAACAGGCGCATGAGCAATCCTCCTGGTGGTATTTTGCCGCAGCATGCCGGCTGACGCCGAACCGCGCCAGGGTGGGTTGGTGCGGCGCGCAAAGCCGCCTAGGCTGGGGGCAGAAAAGTCCAACCGGAGAGAACTTCCATGACCGCCCCAGAACGTCTGCGCGCCCTGCTGGCGCAGCCCGGCTTTGTGAACATGCCCGCGGTGTGGGATGGCATCAGCGCCAAGATGACCGCCGCCGCCGGCTTCAAGACCGCCTTCCTCTCGGGTTCCTGCTGCGCCGCCAGCCGGTTGGGCGGCGCTGACCTCGACCTTATCTCCTTCGGCGAGATGTTCGACAGCTTCACCATGGTGCATCGCGCCGCGCCGGATTTGCTGATTCTGGCTGATGGCGACCACGGCTACGGCAACGCCATGAACGTGCAGCGCACCGTGCGCGCCTATGGCCAGGCTGGCGCCGCCGCGATTCTCATTGAGGACAAGATCACCCCGCGCGCGCTGACCGCCGGCGGCAAGCCCTGCATTCCGCGTGAGGAAGCGCGGATGAAGGTGCGCGCCGCCGTGGAAGCGGCGAAGGACAGCGGCATTCTGATTTTGGCCCGCACCGATTGCCGCCCGACCGCGGGCATCGACGAAGCCGTGGCGCGGATTGAGATGTATGTAGAGGAGGGCGCCGACGTGCTGTTCCTCGACAGCCCGGCCGATGATGCCGAGATCAAACGCGCCGTGGCCGCTGCCAAGGGCCGGCCTTCCTTCGCCGTGCTCTCGCCGGGTGGCGCCCGCGCCTGCCCGAGCCAGGCCGAGGCCGCTGCGCTGGGCTTCAAGATCGGCACCTTCCCGACCGGCATGCTCTCGCCGGCCATGGCCGGCATTGCCGCGGGCCTGGCCGCCATTGCCGCTGGTGCCAGCGAGGCTGCCGGTGCCATGCCGACCAATGCCTTCCGCGACACGCTGGGCTATGCCGACTACGACGCCCACGCCAAGCGCTTCATCATTCCGGGCTGAGGCGATGACCACGCGCGACGCATTGCGCGCACGCGGCGAGGCGTTGCGCGACCGGATGTTCCGTGACGGGGAGGCCGCGCTGGCCAACCCGGGCGCCGGCTTTGGCGACCTGATGGCGGAGCTGGTCTATGGCAGCCTGTGGAGCCGGCATGGCCTGGCGCTGCAGGACCGCATGGCCTGCACGCTGTCGGCGTTGCTGGCGGTGCAGAACTGGAAGCAGCTGCGGCGGCATATCGGTGCCGCGCTGAATTGCGGGCTGGATGCGCGGGCGATTGTGGAAGTGCTGTTGCAGGACGGCATCTACCGTGGCTTCGCCGCTTCCGAGACCGCACTGGAAGTGGCGCAGGAGGTGTTTGCCGAGCGTGGCATCACCCTGCCGGATGAACCCCGCATCGACCCGCTGGACCTGATGATGGAGAAGGGGCGCGAGGTGCAGGCGGCGCTGCATGCCGAGCGCAAGGACGCGGCGCATGCCTCGCCCAGCAATCCCATCACCAGCGCCGTGTACCCGCTGATTGTGCAGTATTGCTACGGCGAGATCTGGGGCCGGCCGGGGCTGGACCGCCGGGTGCGGGCGCTGTGTGCCGTGGCGGCCTTCGCCGCGCTGGACCATGAGCCGCTGCTGCGGAAATTCGCGCTCTCGGCGCTGAATGTGGGCGCCAGCCGCACCGAGGTGGTGGAGGCGGTTATCCAGATTGGCCCCTATTGCGGCTTTGCCTTTACGCTGAAGGGGCTGAGCGCGATCAGCGAGGAATTCGCCGGCCGAGATGGCCTGACATTGGAAACCCATGCCTGACATTACCGAATCCACGTTGATCCCGGCGCCGCTTGGTGCCGTATGGCCGCTGCTGAGTGACCCCGGCGCGGTGGCTTCCTGCATTCCCGGCGCCACGCTGGCGCCGGATACCGGAGACGGCGTCTGGCGCGGCGCCATCAAGGTGAAGTTCGGCCCCACCATTGCGGTGTTCAAGGGCGAGGCCACGCTGACCTTCGACCACGAGGCGCATCGCTGCACTGTGGAAGGTCGCGGCATTGATGGCCGTGGCGCCTCGCGGGCGCTGTCCTCGGGGGAGGCGGTGGCCACGGCCGAGGGCGAGGCGACGCGCCTGGCGGTGAAGGGCAGCTTCACCGTCACCGGCCCGCTGGAAACCTTTGCCAATGCCGGCGGCGTGCATGTGGCCCGGGCGCTGCTGGCGGAGTTTGCCGCCAACATGGCCGCGCTGGTGGCCGAGCGTACGCCCGCCGAGGCCCCGGTTGTGGCCCCCGCGCCCGCCGCTGCCAATGCTGACGCGCCGGCCGAGGCCGCGCCACCACCACCTGCCCCGCCCGCGCCGCCGCGCGTGGCGGCTGAACTCAGCGCCAGCGGCTTGCTGTGGCGCGCCTTCCTCTCTTGGCTTCGCGGCCTATTCGGCAAAGGAAATGCCTGACCATGGCGAACCTCAAACTGGTTGATGTATTGGCCGACGCCTTCGTGGCCGAAGGCTGCGACACGCTGTTCACCCTGATGGGCGATGCCAACATGTACTGGACCGAGACGATGTCTCGGCGCCCTGGCATGCAGGTGGTGAATGTGCGGCACGAGCATTGCGCGGTGGCCATGGCCGATGGCTATGCCCGCGCCACCGGCAAGGTGGGCGTTGCCTCCACCACCTGCGGGCCGGGCTTCACGCAGATCATGACCGGGTTGGCCATTGCCGCCCGCGCCAATACGCCGCTGGTGGTCTTCGCCGGTGATTCGCCCATGCTGGCCAGCTACTACATCCAGCAGATCGACATGGGGCCGCTGGCGGTCGCGACCGGTGCGCACTACATCGCCATGAAGTCGCTGGACCGCGCGCTGGACAATGTGCGGGAGGCGTTTCACATCGCCGCGCTGGAACGCAAGCCGGTGGTGCTGAGCGTGCCGATGGACCTGCAGAAGCAGGCCTATCCCTTCATGGCCGACTACCAGCCTTCCGCCGATCTGCTGCCCACGCCGCAGCGGCCAATGCCGGACCCGGCGCTGGTGGACCGCCTGCTGGGCATGATCCAGGCGGCGGAGAAGCCCATCATCATCGCTGGCCGTGGCGCCAAGCTGGCCGGTGCCCGCGCGCCGATTGAGGCGATGGCCGAACCGATGGGCGCGCTGCTGGCCACCAGCCTGCAGGCCAAGGGCATGTTCGAGGGCAATCCCTTCGCCATGGATATCGCCGGCGCCTATGCCAGCGACTTCTCGCGTGAGCAATTCGCCGAGGCCGACCTGGTGATTGGCCTGGGCGTGGGGCTGGGCGCCTACACCACCGAGAGCGGCTACCTCTACCCCAATGCGCAGACGGTGCAGATCGACATCGCGCCGCGCGGGTTGTGGCAGGGACTGCGCACGGCGGACCTGCATATTCGGGCAGACGCGCATGGCGCCGCCGAGGTGATTGCCGCCGCGCTGCGCCAGCGTGGCATCAGCAAGCCCGGCTTCCGCACCCCGGCCCTGGCCGCGGCGCTGGCCGCCGATGTGCCGGACCGCAAGGAATACGCCACCGACCCCTACGCGGTGGACCCGCGCAAGGCGATGCTGGAACTCGACGCCATCGTGCCCAAGGACTGGGATGTGGTGATTGGCGGCGGCCACTACTTCGGCATTGCCATGACGCATCTGCGTGGCCGTGCGCCCGAGCGCTATCACGTCGTCTCCGACTTCGGCGCCATCGGCAATGGCCTGCCGGCCGCCATCGGTGTTGCCGCCGCCCGCAAGGACGGCAAGGTGCTGCTGATCGAGGGTGATGGCAGCCTGCTGATGCACATCCAGGAACTAGAGACGGTGCGGCGCGAGGGGCATCGGCTGCTGATGGCGATCATCAATGATGGTGGCTATGGCGCCGAGATCCACAAGTTCCGCGCTGGTGGCCTGGACCCGGCGCTGGTGATCCACGGCAAGGGCGACCTGGCCGGGGCCGCCAATGGCTTTGGCGTCCGCGGCAGCACCATCACCAAGCTCGGGCAGATGGGCAGCCTGTTCGCGGCGCACCAGGCCAGCAATGGCGCCACGCTGTGGGATGTGCAGACCGATGACAAGGTGGTCTCGCGCCCCTATCGCCGCATCCACTACGGCGAGGCCTGAGCCCCGCCATGGCCGAGCCGCCGCTGGCGCGCACCATCACCCAGGTTGGCGTGGTGGTGCGCGACATGGACACCGCCCTGGCGCACTACACCCACAAGCTGGGGGTAGGGCCATGGCGCGTGTACACCTACGCGCCGCCCAAGCTGGCCGGCATGAAACTGCGCGGCGTGGATGTCTCCTACAGCATGAAGCTGGCCCTGGCCTGGACCGGGGACATGTGCTGGGAACTGATTCAGCCGCTGGATGGCCCCTCCATCTACTGGGAATTCCTGCGCGACCACGGCGAGGGGATCCATCACATCATGGTGGATTACGGCGACCGCACGCTGGAGGAATGCACCGCGGCCTTCGCCGCCAAGGGCTTTCCGCCGCTGATGGAAGGCAACTACCAAGGCAGCCACTTCTGCTACTACGAAACCGAGGGCAGCCTGACGACGACGATTGAAGTGCGCTGGTCCGCCCCCGGCTGGGTGCGGCCCGAGCCGGATTACTGGTACCCGGCGCCGCCCTGAACCCAGGCGCCGCAAGCAAAAGCAGCCGAGGAAACGCCATGCGCAATTACGCCCAGCCCCTTCGCTATGGCCGGATTTTTCCGCCGCATGCCGCCTGGCTGGCGCAGCGCCGGCCGGAAGCGCCGCTGGAGCCGGAACTGCCGATCGTCGACGCCCACCATCATTTGTGGGAACGGCCGGACCAGCGCTATTTGCTGCCGGAATTCCTGGCCGAGCTGAATTGCGGCCACAACATCACCGCCACGGTCTTCATCCAGTGCCACGCGATGTATCGCGCCGGCGGACCGGAAGCGCTGCGGCCAGTGGGTGAGACCGAGTTCGTCAACGGCATCGCGGCCATGAGCGCGAGTGGCAATTACGGCCCCACCCGCATCGCCGCCGGCATTGTTGGCTATGCCGACCTCACCTTGGGCGCGGCGGCGGGCGCGGTGCTGGATGCGCATGTGCAGGCCGGCGGCGGGCGGTTTCGTGGCGTGCGGCACTCGGCGGCGTGGGACGCCGACCCGGTGATTGGCAATGGCAGCCCGACGCCCGGCCTGCTGGCCCGGCCCGAATTCCGTGCTGGCCTGCGCGAGCTGACCAGGCGCAACCTGGCCTTTGACCTCTGGGTGTTCCACACGCAACTGGCCGAGGCGCTGGATGTGGTGCGGGCGCTGCCCGAGACCAGCTTCATCCTGGGCCATTGCGGCGGGCCGCTGGGCTATGGCCCCTATGCCGGCAAGCAAGATGAAGTTTTCGCCCAGTGGAAGGCCGGCATGCAGGCGCTGGCCGGCTGCCCCAATGTGGTGGTGAAGCTGGGCGGCATGATGATGCGGCTGGCCGCCTATGACTACGGCGCGCTGGAGATGCCGCCGACCTCGGCCGAGCTGGCGGCGCATTGGGGGCCCTACATCACCACCTGCATCGAGCTGTTTGGCGCCGAGCGCTGCCTGTTTGAGAGCAACTTCCCGGTGGAGAAGATGGGCATTGGCTACAGCGAGATCTGGAACGCCTTCAAGCTGCTGGCCGCCGGAGCCTCGGCCAGCGAGAAGCGGGCGCTGTTCGCCGGCACGGCGGAGCGGGTTTACCGGCTTTAGCCAAACCGGGCTTGGCGCCATACTCGCCCCACGGCACCAGCGCTGAAGCGCCGGGCCTGGGGGGAAATGCAATGCGCCAAGGCCAGCCCTGGTGAGCGTGGTGGCACGCGCCGGCTTTCGGGAGCCATTCGGGCAGCGCAATTTCCGCTTCCAATGGGGCGCGGACCTGCTGGTTTCCTGGGCCTTCGAGATGGAGAACCTGATTCTTGGCTGGTACGTGCTTACTGCCACGGGTTCGGTGCTGTGGCTTACCGCCTTTGCCGCCCTGGGCTTTACCGGGGCGCTGATCTCGCCGCTGTTCGGCGTGGCGGGAGACCGGGTGGGCCACCGTATGGTGCTGGCGGCCATGCGGGCCAGCTATGTGGTCATCTCCGCCATACTCGCGCTGCTGGCGCTGCTGGATGCGATGACGCCGGTGGTGGTGTTTGCGCTGGCCACGCTCAGCGGGCTGGTGCGGCCTTCCGACCTCGGCATGCGCAATGCGCTGGTGGCCAGCACCATGCCGCCGGCGCTGCTGGCCAGCGCCATCAGCATCGGCCGCGTCAGCATGGATTCGGCGCGAGTCATCGGCGCGCTCACCGGGGCGGGGCTGGGTGCCGTGCTGGGGGTGGGGCCGACCTATGCCGTGGTGGTGGCGCTGTATCTGGTGGGTGTGCTGCTGATCCGCGCAGTGCGGGAGCCACCCCGCGCCGGGCCGGTGATGCAGCCGGCTTCCCTGGCCAGCACCGTGGCGGAACTGGGCGACGGCATGCGCTATGCCCGCGCCACGCCGGGGCTGCTGGCGCTGCTGGCCCTGGCCTGCCTGACCAATTTCGCCGCCTACCCGCTTTCCGGCGGGTTGCTGCCGCATGTGGCGCGGGATGTGTACGGCATTGACCGCACCGGGCTGGGCTATTTGAGCGCGAGTTTCGCCAGTGGCGCGCTGGTGGGTTCGCTGTTGCTCACCAGCCTTGGCATGGGGGCGCGGCCCGGGCGGCTGATGTTTGTGGCCGGGAGCATCTGGTGCCTGCTGCTGCTGGTCTTCGCCCAGGTGCGGGCGCCGCTGCCGGGCATGGTGCTGCTGCTGCTGGCGGGCTGCGCGCAAAGCTTTTGCATGGTGCCGATCTCGGTATTGCTGCTGCGGCGCACCGCCACGGCCTTCAGGGGCCGGGTGATGGGGCTGCGCATGCTGGCCATCTACGGGCTGCCGGTGGGGCTGCTGCTGGCCGGACCGGCCATTGCCGCGCTGGGCTTCGCCGCCACCGCCACCATCTATGCCGGCTTTGCGCTGGTCAGCACCCTGGCCATTGGCTGGCACTGGCGCGCCGCGCTATGGCGGGCCGAGGCTTAGGTTCGCTCTGCCAGCAGCGCGGCGGCCACATCCGGCCCGCGCAGAATCTCCACCAGCCGGGCCAAATCGATTGGGCGCAGGCCGGCGGGGTTGGCGGGGCCGGCGACCAGCCCAGCCATCGCCTCGCTGAGCGTCAGCAGGGCTTTGTCGTAGGCGCCGCCGCCACCCAGCTTGCGGCCGGCGGCCTGCAGCCCGTGCAGCGCCCGGGCGGCGGCTTCCAGCGCCACCACATCGGCATCGGCCACTTGCGGCGCCAGGCGCAGCTTGCCCAGCGGCAGCATCACCTGGGCTTCGGCGGCGGCCATGAAGCGTTCGCGGCAGGCTTCGTCGGCGGCGCGGCGCAGGGCGGCCAGCCGATGCTGCCGTTCGCCCTGCACCAGGCTGCATTGCGCCAGGTCGTCCAGCCGGGCGCAGAGCGCCAGGGTGGCGGCTGTGGCACCGCCCAGGTCCAGCAAGTCGAGCGCCGGCATCGGTTCGTCCAGCATCTGCTCCACCGCTTGAATGGCCACGGCGCGGCATTGCGGCTCCAGCCCCGCCGCCAGCGTGGCCAGTTGCCCGGGCTGCGTGGCAAGCGGCATCAGTGCGGCCAGGGCGGCGGTAAAGGCGCGGGGCCCGGCGGGCTGCACCGCCACCAGCGCGGCGCGGGCCAAGTGGGGCGGTGGGCCTTCCGGCGCGGCGGCCATGGCTTGCCAAAGGGCCAGCCCATGCTGCCAGAGCGGCCGGCACAACTCGGCAATGCCGGGATAGTCAGCCAATGTCAGCCCGGTTTGCGCCCAGCCGGGCGGCGGTGTGGCAGGCAGTGCCAGGGCGGCGCGGGGCCATAGCTCGGCGCCGATGCGCGCCACCAGGGCGTGGTCGGCGGTGGTGTGGCCCTCGCAGGCGGCCAGAAGCTCGGTGGCGCTGGCGCCCAACTGCTGCTGCACCGGTTCGGTCAGGGCGGCGATGGCGCTGCGCGGCACCAGGGCCTCGCCACGTTTCCAGCGGGTGCTGGGCACCAGGGCGCCGTTCAGCGGCAGGAACAGCAACCGCGTAAACCCCAGCGGCCGGGCAGGGCGCAGCGCCCGCAGCCGCTGCCGGGCCTGGGCCAGCACCTGGTCCACCGCGCCCCGGTCGGGCAGGGCGTCCAGCATCTGCACCACGCGCACCAGGGCCTGGTCATCCGCCCGGGCGGCGGCCTGGCCCAGCCAGTTCACTTCGCGCGCCAGCCGGGTCATGCCGCCAGCGCCCGCAGGGTTTCGTTGCGCCGGGTCTGGTCCAGCATGCGGCCGGTGGCCCAGTCCTGATGCGCCACCACGGTGCGCCGCCAGGTGCGCAGGCCACCGCGAGCGCGGTCCATCTCGCCATCGGCGTCAAAGCCGCACCAGTCGCGGGTTTCGGTGGGCAGCACCGGCACCAGGGCGGCCATGTCCAGCGCGGCGCGGGGGCGCTCGGCGGGCGGGGCGGCGCGCCAAATGCCGCAGATCACGTCCCAGCCATCCAGCAGCCATTCGCTGCGCTCCACCAGGGTCAGCACGCCGCCCGGTTCATGCCGCCAGCGGTGGACCAGCGCCCAGATATCCTCCAGCACGCCATGCGCGGCGGCCAGGCCCATGCGGGCGCAGCGCAGCGTGGTTTCGGCGGCCTGGGCCAGCAGCCGGGCGCTGGCGCGGTCATCCTCCTGCCCGGCCTCGCCCCAGGCGGCCAACTGCGCCATCACGCTGGCAATCTCCTGGCAGAGCAGCGGCAGACGGGCGCCGGTGGGGTTGTGGCGCAGGCCGGTGTTTTCAAAGGCCATGGCCAATTCCTCCAGCGCTTCCACCGCCGCGCTGGGCGGCAGGCTGTTGTCGTTGCGCAGGCCTTCCAGCACCTTGCGGGCGCGGCGTTCCACATTGGCGGCGCTGTCGCGTTCGGGCGGCGGTTGGCCGTGGCCCTTGGGTTCGCCCTGGCGCACCAGTTCCAGCAGCAGATGGTAGTGCACCAGCACGCGCTGCTGGTCCTGCACGCCCTGGGCGGCGGTGGCGGCGGCGGCGGCCTCGCGCCCGGCATAGCCCTCGGCCGCCAGCCCGCGGGCCACGCCCAGCACGGCGCGGGGGGTGAGCATCTGCAGCGCGTTGATTTTGGCCCACAGGGCGCGGTCATGCAGGGTGGGCGGGCAGAAATCGGGCACCACGCTCCAGGGCACGATGTACACGCCATCGGCCCCCGCCGGGTTGGCCAGCACCAATTCGGGCATGCGGCGCTCACCAGGGCGGATGCGCCCGCCCATGAGGTGCGGCGTGGTGAAGGGCACCGCCACGCCCCGTTCCAGGAAGGTGGTGGGGCGGTAGCGGCCGGCGGAAAACCGGGCAAGCAGCACGGAAAGGTCGGGGGTCATGCGCCGCAGATTGCGCGCGGGGTGGTGAAGGGGGCGTTATTCCACGCGCAGGGCAGCGCGCATTTCCACCAGGCCAGCCGGGTCCTGCGCTGCCGCCAGGCGCAGTGCCGCCTGGGTGGCGAAGCGATACAGCAGCGCCCGGCGGCGGGCTGGCGCCAGCGGATGCTCGGGCGCGTCGCGCAGCAGGGCGGCGTCGTCCTCGGCCAGCACCAGCAGGCCGGCATCCTCGGGCAGCAGGGCCAGGGGGAATTCGGCATCCACGGCAAAGAACAGCCGGTCGCACCAGGCGCGGTATTCCGGCCATTTGCGGTCGGCCAGAAAGTCCCGCGGGCCGGATTTTACCTCCAGGATCACGAAGCCGCCGCCCGGCAGCAGGGCCAGGATGTCGGCGCGGCGGCCATCGGGCAGTGGCATTTCCGTCACCGGCGCCCAGCCCAGCCGCACGCAATGCCGCATGGCGGCGCGGGTGATGGCCGTGGTGCGGGCGGCGGTGTCGCTCACACCAGCAGGTCTATCGCCTGGGCCAAGGCGATGTCTCGGGTCGAGAGGCCGCCAGCGTCATGCGTGGTCAGGGTGATCTCCACCTTGTTGTAAACATTGCTCCATTCCGGATGATGGTCGTGCTGCTGCGCCAGCAGCGCCACCCGGGCCATGAAGCCCCAGGCGGCGGAGAAATCGGCAAAGCGAAACCCCCGGTGCAGCGCATCTCGCCCCGGCACCATGGCCCAATGCGGCAGTTGGGCGGGCAGGGCGGCCCGGGCCGTGGCATCCAGTGGCGCCAGCTTCATCATTGCCTCCCTTGACGCGCCGCCCGTCGCGGCGCTGATACCGAAAGATGGGACCCGCAGAACGCCATACCACCCCGCCCTCGGCGGAAGACATCATCGACCTGGCCGAGACCGCCCTGGCCGCCATGCCCGCCGAGTTGCGCGCCATGGTGAAGGGCGCCGCCATTCTGGTGGAGGATGCCGCCGATGAGGACACCGTGGCCGAGCTTGGCCTGGAAAGCCCCTGGGAGCTGACCGGGCTGTATCGTGGCGTGCCGCTGACCCAGAAAAGCCTGGGCGACGTGCCGCACGAGCCGGACACCATCCTGCTGTACCGCGAGGCCATTTTGCTGGAATGGATCGAGACCGGCGAGGATCTGTTCGGCTTGGTGCGCAACGTGCTGATCCATGAGATCGGCCACCATTTCGGCCTGACCGACGACGATATCGACCGGCTGGAAAGCGAGTAGTTCGCCAGCGCTTCAGGGCAGGCTGCCGGCGGGCACCGCATAGCCCAGCGCCACATCGCGTGAGGTGCGCGAGGCCACGCCCGCCACCGCCCAGCCGCTGCCCTGCTGCACCATCACCGGCGCGCCCGAGGAACCCCGGGTGCCGGCGCAGTCATGCACCAGCATCGGCAGGCTCTCGGCCTGCTGCACCCCAATGATGCGGCAGCCGGTATCGGCCAACAAAACCTCTGGCCGGTCCTGCTGGTAGCCGCCCAGCATGGCGGCGGCGCGGGGCGGCGGGGCTGCGCGCAGCAGGGGCAGCACGCGGTCAGCCGGCATTGGCGCAGCCAGGGTCAGCAGCGCCCAGTCGGCGCCGCTGGGCTGCCCCGTGGCGGGGTTGAAGCCGGGGCCGATGCGGTAGCTGGCCACGCGGGTTTCAGCCACATATTCGCCCTGCCGGTAGCCCAGCAGAAAATGCACCGTGCCCGGCTGCACCAGGGCGCGGCTACGCGGCGCCACCAGGCAATGCGCCGCCGTCAGCACCAGGCGGGGGCCGATCAGGGCGCCGGTGCAGCGGCCACCCACCTCCAGCTGCACCCGGCCCAGGCTGCGCCAGGGGGCGGCATTGGCCTCCACCGGGCGGCGCGGGTCGCCGCTGCCAATGCCGGGCAGGGTGGAGCGCGGCAGGCTGTGGGGCTGCGGCTGGGCCATGGCCGGGGCGGCCAGCAGCAGGGCCAGCAGCAGGGCCAGCGGCTTCATGGTGCTTCCCCGGCTGGCCGGGCCGCGATACTGCTTGCGCAACCAAGGAGCATGCCATGTTGAAGACCACCATTGCCGGCAGCCTGCCGAAGCCCGCCTGGCTGGCCGAGACCAACAAGCTGTGGCCGGCCTGGAAGGCCAGCGGCGCCGAACTGGCCGACGCCAAGCGCGACGCCACCCTGCTGTGGCTGAAGGAGCAGGAGGATGCCGGCATTGATATCGTCACCGATGGTGAGATGTCGCGGCAGCATTTCGTGCATGGCTTCCTCGAATTCGTCGAAGGCATCGACTTCACCAACAAGGTGAAGATGGGCATTCGCAACAACCGCTACGACGCCATGGTGCCGCAGGTGGTGGGGCCGTTGAAGCTGAAAGGCCGCGTGCATGCGGTGGAGGCGCAATTGCTGCGCGCCCACACCAACCGCAAGGTTAAGATCACCATGCCGGGGCCGATGACCATCATCGACACCATCCACGACGCCTACTACGGCGACCGGGTGAAGATGGCGATGGCCTTTGCCGACCTGCTGAACCAGGAAGCCCGCGCCTTGCAGGCCGATGGCGTGGATGTGGTGCAGTTCGATGAACCCGCCTTCAACGTGTACATGGCCGAGGCCGCCGACTGGGGCGTGCAGGCGCTGGAGCGCTGCATCGCCGGGCTGACCTGCACCACCGCCGTGCACATCTGCTACGGCTACGGCATTGAAGCCAACCTGGCCTGGAAGCAGACGCTGGGCGAGGAATGGCGGCAATACGAGCAGATCTTCCCGGCGCTGGCTGCCAGCAACATC
>CANFIE010000009.1 GCA_947446625.1 Acetobacteraceae bacterium
GGCGGCCCTCGGCGTAGTCGGCGCTGGCGTAGCAAAGGTTGTCGGCGGCGGAGCAGGCCGCCAGGTCAGGCAGCGCGTCGCGGCGCTGCAATTCGGCAAAGGCCAGCTTGGCGGCGGCCAGGGAAAGCGGCGCGTTCGCCGCCAATTCCGCCGCCAGCGCCGTCACCTCGGCGTCCAGCGTGGCGCGGTCGGGCAGCAGGCGCTGCACCAGCCCCATGGCCAGCAGCGCTTCGCCGCCATAGCTGCGGCCGGTCAGCACCATCTCTCGCGCTGCCGTCAGCCCCACCACGTCCACAATCTTGACGATATCCTCAAGCCGGTAGGGCAGGCCCAATTTCACCGCCGGCACGCCCATGCGGGCGGCGGGCGTGGCCAGCCTGAAATCGCATTGCAGCGCCAACTCCATGCCCGCACCCAAGGCGTGGCCGTGCAGCGCGGCAATGGCCGGCTTGCGCAGCCCCGCCATGGCCCGCGCCACGGTGCGCTGCAACTCGTTATACGCCTCGGCCTGCACTGGGTCGGCGCGAATGGCATCAAACTCGCTGATGTCATTGCCGGTGCAGAAGGCGCGCTCTCCCGCGCCCGCCAGCACCAGCACGCGCACCGCCGCATCCTCGGCCACCCGGGCCAGCAGCCCGGGCAATGCGCGCCACATCCCGGCGTCTATGGCGTTCAGCTTCGCCGGGTTGTCAAACACAAGCCTGCCGATACCAAAGGCAACCTGCAGCGAAACCGCCCCCATTCAATCCACCCGCAATCCGGCCGCGCGAATCACGCGGTTCCACACTTCCGTCTCGCGCGCAAAGTAGGCGCGAATATCCGCCACGCCCAAATCACCGCGCGGCCTGGTGCCCAGATCCACCAGCTTCTGATGCGTCTCGGCCAGCGCCATGGCGGCGCGCACATCCTGGTTCAGCGCCGCCAGCAGGGCAGGGGGCGTGCTGCCCGGCGCCGCCAGGGTAAACCAGGCATTGGTCACATAGCCCTGCAACCCCGCCTCGGCGGCGGTCGGAGTCTCGGGCAGTTGCGGCACCCGCGCCGCGCTGCTCACCGCCAGCGCCCGCACCCGGTTGTCTCGTAGCACAGGCGGAATCGTCGGCAGGTTCTCGAACATCGCGTCGATATTGCCGGCCATCACGTCATTCAGCGCCTGGCTGCTGCCGCGATAGGGCACGTGCTGCAATTGCACGCCAGCCGCCAACTGGAATAACTCCCCGGCCATATGCGTGCTGGTGCCATTGCCGGCCGACCCAAAGCTGATGCCACCCGGCCGCGCCCGCGCCCCGGCGATGAACTCGGCCAGCGTGCGGAATGGCCGTGCCGGATGCGTCACCACCACAAAGGGCACTTCCACCAGCAGCACCACGGGCGCCAATTCCCGCGCCGGGTCGTAGCTCAGCCGGCTGTACATGCCATAGGCGGCATGAATGGCAATGGTGCCGAACAGCAGCGTATGGCCATCGCCGGGGCTATGCGCCACCAGTTCACCACCAATATGCCCACCGGCGCCGGTGCGGGTTTCCACCACCACCTGCTGGCCCCACATCGGCGTCAACGCCTGGGCCATGATCCGCGCCATCACATCGGCGCTGCCGCCGGGTGAAACGGGCACGATGATCCGCACCGGGCGGTTGGGCGCAAACTCTGCCGCCTGGGCCGCATTGGCCAACAGGCAGGCACACAGCAACAACACCATTCGGCGCAGCATCATCTCTCTCCTGCCGGATCAAGCCGTGCCTGGGTTCCCCACGCGCATTCGGGCACGGCACGGCCAATGTCGCAAGGCTTGACGTAGCGCCGCCCGGGGCGGGATGCTGCCGGCAGACGCCGCCGGAAAGGCGGGGCTGGGAGGCATGGTTCAATGCGGCTACGCCCATTGCTGCTGCTGTTCGCGCTGCTGGCCCTGCCAGCCCGCGCCCAATTCCCAGACCATCCCTTGCGTATCCTTGGCGGCTTCGCGGCCGGCGGCACGTCGGACCTGGTGGCCCGCATGGTGGCGGAAATGACCACGCCCTTGCTCGGCCAGCGCGTGGTGGTGGAAAACCGCACCGGCGCTTCCAGCATGCTGGCGGCGGAAGCCATGGTGCGCGGCCCGCATGATGGCTACACGGTTTTTCAATGCGCCAGCCTGGTGACGGTGTTGCCGGAACTGCCCGGCATGCGCGTACCCATCGATATCTTCGCCGACCTGCTGCCCATCGCCAATGTGGCGCATTCCACCCAGGCCATGCTGGTGAAGGCCGACGCGCCCTTCCGTACCGTGGCCGATTTCCTCGCCGCCGCCCGCGCCAATCCCGGCCAGCTCACCTATGGCAGTTCGGGCATTGGCTCGCTCTCGCACCTCTCCGGCGCGCGGCTGGAACAGTTGGGCCAAATCCGCCTCACGCATATTCCCTATCGCGGCGCCGCCCTGGCGCTGGTGGATGTGATGGGCGGCCGCACCACCACCATTATCACCAACCTGGGCGACGCGGTGGGCCAGCTGCGCGGCGGCGAACTCCGCCTGCTCGCCTTTGCCGACGCCCTCGGCTCGCCCCGCCACCCCGAGGTGCCGCTCATCCGCGCCACCGTGCCGGGCTATGAGATCAGCGGCTGGTTCGGCATTTGCGGCCCGAAGGACATGCCGCCCGCGGCGGTGCAGGCCTGGCAGCGCGCCATCGGCACCGGCCTGGCCGAGCCACGCTGGCGTGAGCGCCTGGCCGAATACGGCCTCAGCCCCCGCTTCGAGGACCCGGCCCAATTCGCCCGCACCATGCAGGCTGACCGCCTCGTGTGGCGCGAGACCATCCGCGCCGCCAACATCCGTGCCGACTGAAGGAAACGCCCCAATGCGCAAACGCCTGCTGGCCGGCCTGTTCGGTGCCGCCCTTGCCGCCACCGCCGTGGCGCAGGAACGCACCATCCGCCTCATCTGCGGCTTCGCTCCCGGTGGCTCCGCCGACTTCGTCTCCCGTTTGGTGGCCGAGGGCGTCTCGCCCCATATCGGCGCCCGCGTGGCGGTGGAAAACCGCACCGGGGTCAACGGGGTGCTCGGCGCGGCCGAGGTGGCGCGCAGCGCGCCCGATGGCAACAGCGTCTATCAATGCCCCATGAGCACCCTGGCCATCACCCCGCAGTTGGTGGGCGCTAACCTGCCGCTGGACCCGGGCGCCGAACTCGCCCCCATCGCCAATGTCGCGATGTCCTCCTACGGCTTCGTGGTGGCGGCCAATGGCCCGTACAAATCGGTGCAGGATGTCATCGCCGCCGCCCGCGCCCGGCCCGGCACGGTCAGCTTCGGCAGTGCCGGGGTGGGCAGCGCGCAGCACTTGGCCGGCGAGTTGCTGAAGCAGAAGGCCGGGGTGGAGATGACGCACATCCCCTATCGCGGCGCCACGCCCTCCATCATTGATATCATCGGTGGCCGCACCGACTTCATGATCACCAACCTGGGCGACGCCGCTGGCCGCATCCAGGATGGCAATCTCCGCCTGCTGGCCCTGGCCGATGACACGCCAAGCCCGGTCTTCCCCAATGTGCCGCCGCTCTCGCGCCTCTACCCGGGCTTTGATGTGGTGGGCTGGTTCGCCATCTGCGGCCCCAAGGGCATGGCGCCCGCGGTGGTGGAACGCTGGACCGGCGCCATCCGCCAGGCGATGCAGGACCCCACCTTCCTCCGCCGCCTGATCGACAACGGCCTGACCCCGCGCTTTGAGGACGCCACCGCCCTCGGCGCCCGCATCGCGCGCGACCGCCAGCAATGGCAAGGCGTCATCCGCAGCGTCAACGTCAGGGCCGAATGATGCGCCTGCTCCTGGCCGCCCTGCTGCTGCTGGCCGCCCCGGTCGCCCGGGCGGAGTTTCCGGAACGCCCGCTGCGCATCATCGTGGGCTTCGCCGCGGGCGGCACCAGCGACATTTCCGCCCGGCTGATGGCCGAGATGGCCAGCGCCGCGCTCGGCCAGCCCGCCCTGGTGGAAAACCGCACCGGCGCCAATGGCATGATCAGCGCCGAGGCCGTCGCCCGCAGCGCGCCGGATGGCTACACGCTGTGGCAATGCCCGATGGGGCCGATGAGCATCTCCCCGGGCATGCCCGGTCCCCGCCCGGCGGTGGATGTCACCACCGAACTCGTGCCCGTGGCCACCGTGGCGCTCTCGCCCTATGGGCTGGCCGTGGCCGCCAATGGCCGCTTCCAAACCATCCAGGAATTCCTCGCCGCCGCCCGCGCCGGGGGCCGGCCGCTCACCTATGGCAGTGCGGGCAATGGCACCGGCCAGCATCTTTCCGGCGCGCGCCTGGCCCGTGCGCTGGGGGTGGAGATGGTGCACGTGCCCTATCGCGGTGCCGCCCCCGCGGTGGTGGACCTGCTGGGTGGCCGGATCGACTTCATCATCACCAACCTGGGCGACATGACCGCCATGCTGCGCGATGGCCAGTTGCGCGCCCTGGCCCTGGGCGACCGCCTAGGCCACCCCGGCTATTCCGCGCCAAAATTGCCAGACCTTGTCCCCGGCCTCGAAATCGTCGGCTGGTACGCCCTCTGCGGCCCGCGTGGCATGCCCACCGCCGCCATCAACGCCTGGGAACGCGCCATCCGGGCCGGCGTCGCCAACCCCGCCTTCCGCCAACGCATTCTTGACAACGGCCTGCTACCGCTGTTCGAGGACGCGCCGACCCTCGCCACCCGGATAGAGCGCGACCGCGTGATGTGGCGTGAGCTGATCCAGGCCGCCAACATCCGCGCCGAATAAGGGAACCAGGCCATGCAGAAGCGCCTTCTCCTCGCCATCGCCCTGCTGCTGCCGGGCCTTGCCCTGGCGGAATTCCCAGACCGCCCGCTACGCGTCATCGTCGGCTTCCCGGCTGGCGGCGCGGGCGACCTCACCGCCCGCACCATTGCCGAAATGGCCAGCCAGGCCTTCGGCCAGAACGTGGTGGTGGAAAACCGCACCGGCGCCAACGGCATGATTGCGGCCGATGCCGTCACCCACGGCTCGCCGCCCGATGGCTACACCATTCTGCAATGCCCCATGGGCACCATGACCATCAGCCCCAACCTGCCGGGCCAGCGCCTGCCGGTGGATGTGGTGACGGAAATGATCCCGGTGGCCAATCTGGCACTCTCCACCTACGCCTTCGTGGTGGCGGCCAATGGGCCGTATCGCAGCGTGGCCCAGGTGCTGGCCGCCGCCCGCGCCAATCCGGGCAAGCTCACCTTCGCCAGCGCCGGCATCGGCAGCGCGCAGCATCTTTCCGGAGAGATGTTCAAGCGCATGGCGGCCATCGATATCGTCCACGTGCCCTATCGCGGCGGCGCGCCCGCCATTGTGGACCTGCTGGGTGGCCGGGTGGATTTCTTCATCACCAACATCGCCGATGTCTCGGGCCAGATCCGCGATGGCAGCCTGCGCCTGCTGGCCGTGGCCGATGATGTCGGCCACCCCGGCTATCCGGCGCCGTCCATTTCCGCCGATGTGCCGGGCTTTTCCATCAGCGGCTGGTTCGCCGCCTGCGGCCCCCGCGCCATGCCGCGCGAAGCGGTGGAGGGCTGGACCCGCGCCATTCGCCAGGGGCTGGAAAACCCCGCCTTCCGCCAGCGCCTGCTGGACAACGGCCTGACCCCGAATTTCGAAGGCCCCGAAGCCCTGGCCACCCGGGTGGAGGCCAATCGCCGGCAGTTCCGCGAACTGATCCAGGCCGCCGGCATTCGCGCCGAATAGGCGGTTTGGTTAACCCTCCAGCGGCATGCTTTGCCGCCGGAGGCCCCTGTGATGCAAAGCGACATGGCTGAGTTGGTGCGCGAAGCCGTGCGCGGCGAAGTGACGGAGCGGCTGGACGGCCTGCACCGCTTCATGGAACGCCGCTTCGCCGAACTCAGCGCCGAACTGCACGCCACGGTGGAATTGGCCGAGTTCACCGAAGGCAACCTGGCGGCGCAGCTCAGCGCCATTCATGGTGAAGTGCGCGGCCTGGTGGCGCCGCCCATGCAGGCCACCCGCAACAGCGGCATGGAACTGGAAGCCGTGGTCCAGGCCACGGAAGCCGCCGCCAACCGCATCATGGAAGCCGCCGAGGCCATTGCCGACTGGGCCAGCAGCGGCCAACGCGACCCCGCCGCGCTGCACGCCCGGGTCAACGCCATCTTTGAGGCCTGCACCTTCCAGGACCTCACCGGCCAACGCCTGCGCCGCGCTATCGAACATTTGCAAAGCGTGGAAGCCATGCTGGACCGCATGGCCCCCAACCCCGCCGCAGCCCGGCCCGCCGGCACCGCACCGCCGGACCTGCTGCAACAGGAAATCGACCGGTTGCTGAACGGGTAGAGCCTGATCGGCCGAGGCGTTGCGCCGCAAGCCGTGAATCAGTCTCCCAAGTCAGCTCACGGCCGCACGGCGTGGCTGCGCTGCCCTGGCGTCAGCAGCGGTTCCGCCAACCGGCTGAACTCGCACAGCAGCTTGCGGGTATCCCGCGGGTCGATGATCTCCTCGGCCCAGAAGGCTTCGGCCGTGCGCAGCGGGCTGCGCAGCTTCTGCAGCCGGATCTCAATCTCGCTGAGCTTGGCGGCGCGATCCTCGGCGGCGTCCAGGTCGGCGCGATACGCCGCCTCGATGCCACCTTCCAGCGGCAGGCTGCCCCAGCGCGCCGAGGGCCAGGCATAGCGCACCGAATACCGGCTGGCCGGCTGGTGCACCACGCCCGCCACGCCAAAGGCGTTGCGCAGAATAACGGTGCACCACGGCACCGTGCACTGGTTCATCGCCGCCATCACGCGCACGCCCCAGCGAATGGTGCCGCGCTGCTCGGCTTCCAGCCCAATCATGAAACCGGGGCAGTCCATCAGGTACACCACCGGCAGGTGGAAGGTCTCCGCCAGGTCGATGAAGCGAATGGCCTTGGCGCAGGCATCGGCGGTCCAGCTGCCGGCATAGAACATCGGGTCCCCGGCCATGATCGCCACCGGCAACCCCTGCAACCGCGCCAGCCCGGTGATCAAGGGCCGGCCGAAAAAGCGCCCCATCTCAAAGAAGCTGCCCTCATCCACCAAGCTCTCGATGATCGGCCGCGCCCGGTAGGTCTGGCGTATATTGCGCGGAATGGCCGAGATCAGTTTCTCCACCCGCCGCCCCGGATCATCCGTGCTCGGCTGCCGCTTCGGCACGTCCCAGGCGCTGCTGGGCAGATAACTCAGAAAGCGCCGGGCGGCGGCGAAGGCCTCCTCCTCGGTATCCACCGCATGGTCCACGCTGCCGGCCTTGCACTGGATTTCCCAGCCGCCCAACTCCTGCTTGCTCAGGTTGTTGCCCAGCGCATTCACCACCGGCGGCCCGGCCACGAACATGGCCGAGGTCGTCTTGGTCATCACCGAATAATGCGTCGCCGCCAGCCGCGCCGCGCCCAGCCCTGCCACGCTGCCCAGGCCCAAGCCCACCACCGGCACGCGAGACATGTTGTCCAGCGTGTGGTGATACATCCACATGCCGCCCACCCCGCCCGGCAGGTTGGCGCGACCCGTGGTCTCAATGGTTTTCACCGAGCCACCGCCGCCCGAGCCTTCGATGATGCGGATGATCGGCAGCCGCAGGTCACCGGCCATGCGCTCGGCCATGATGGGTTTGTCGCGGATCGTCGCGTCGGCGCTGCCGCCGCGCACGGTAAAGTCGTCGCCCAGTACCACCACGGGGCGGCCATCCACCAGGCCACGGCCCATGACGCAATTGCTGGGGGTGAAATCCACCAGCTCGTTCTGGCCGTCATACTGCGCCTTGCCGGCAATGGCGCCCACTTCATGGAAGCTGCCGCTGTCCAGCACCTGCTCCACCCGTTCGCGCACCGTCAGCCGCCCGCCGGCATGCTGGCGCGCCACCTTGTCGGCGCCGCCCATGCGCTTGGCCAGTGCCTCGCGGTGGCGCAGTTCTTCCAGTTCCGGTTCCCAGCTCATGGCGAACGCCTCCCAATGAAATCAACCGTTGCCGCCGCGCATATCTCGGCATGCGTCGCCGCCACGTGGTAGCTGTCGCCCGGCACCAGCATCAGTTCCGAACCCGCTATCTGCTTCTGCCAGGCGCGCGTCACTTCCACGCCATCCAGCCCGCTGGCATCGGTGTTCACCACCAGCGTCGGCGCCTTGATGTTGGCCAGGTCGCCGCGCACATCCAGCCCCGGCACTCCGCCCATGAAGCCCAACTGCGTCGAAAGCGCCGTCGCGCCCATCAGCTTGCTCCAGCCTTCCACCATGGCGGGCGCGGCGTTGCTGCCCAGCCGCCCATCCATGGTCCAGCGCGCCCAGGCTTCCACGCCCTCAGTCTCAATCTTCCGCACCCAGGAAGCGTGCCTGTCACCCAGAGACGCCGTGCCGGAAACCAGCGTGCCCAGCAGCACCAGGCTTTTCACCCGGCCCGGATGCAGCGCCGCCATGCGCATGGCGATGGGCCCGGCCACCTTGGCCGCCACCACATGCACCGCGCCCAGGCCCAAATGGTCCAGCAGGCCGACATAATCGGCCACCAACTCGTCAAAGCTCCAGCCATAGTCCCGCGGCATGGCGGTGGAGCGGCCAAAGCCGCGCATATCCGGCCGCACCACGCGGAAGTGCCGGCCCATCACCGGCATCCAGGCATTCCAGGCCTGGTTGCTCTCGGCATTGCCGTGCAGCAGCAGCGCCGTTTCCGGCGTCTCCCAGGCATCGGCGAAGCATTCATCCAGGTAGTGCAGCGCGCAGCCATTGCCGGCGGGGTAGCTTGGCATTCCAGTGTCCTTCTCAGTCCGGCGTAATGCCGGCCTCGCGCACCGCACGGCCCCATTTGGCAATGTCGGCATGAATGATGGTGGCGAACTCATCCGGTGTCGTCGGCCTGGCCTCGGTGCCGTGCCGGGCGAATTCCGCGCGCACCGCCGGGTCGGCCAGAATCTCGCGCACCGCCGCCGAATACCGCGCCACCAGGGCGGGCGGTGTGCCGGCCGGCGCCAGCAGCCCATTCCAGCCCGTGGCCTCAAAGCCCGGCAGTCCGCTGGTGGCAATGGTCGGCACCTCCGGCAGCGCCGCCAGCCGCCGGCTGGTGGAAACCCCAATGGCGCGCACCTTGTCGCCGGCCAGCAAGGGCAGGGTGGTGATGGGCGGGTCCATGAACATCGCCACCTCGCCCTTCATCACACTGGCATGCGCTTCCGGCGCGCTCTTGAACGGCACGTGCAGCATCTCGATGCCGGCCTGGGCGCAGAACAGCGCATTGGCCAGATGCGCCAGAGACCCGGCACCCACCGAGGCATAGGCCAGCCGCTCCCGCTTCGCCCGGGCAATCAGGTCGGCGGCGGTGCGGTCCGGGCTTTCCTTCGGCACCAGCGCCACCAGCGCCACGGTGGAAACAATGGAAATCGGCGCCAGGTCGCGCTCGGTATCGTAGGGCAGGCGGGCCTTCAGCGCCGGGTTGGCCGGGTGGCTCGGGTACACCATCAGCAGCGTGGTGCCATCGGCCCGGCTGCGCACCACGGCTTCGGTGCCAATAATGCCCGAGGCACCAGGGCGATTCTCAATCACCACCGGCTGGCTAATGCGGGGCGACAAATGCTGCGCGACAATCCGCGCCAGAATATCGGTAATGCCGCCAGCGCCGGTGGGCACCACAATCCGCACCGGGCGGTCAGGCCATTCCTGGGTCTGGCTTTTGGCGCGGCCGGCCAGCAATAGCCCCGGCAGCAGCAAGCTCGTGCGGCGCAGCATGGTTGGTTTCCCCCGTTGGGGGGCAGCATCGCGCCGTCTGGCGCCCGGCTCAAGCCATGCCGGGCGGCTATCTCAACACGGGGCGACATTGTCGCCGCCCCGCGCCCGGTTCTGTCGTCAGCCGGCGCCCAACAGCCCGGCCATACGCCGCACCACGCCCCGACCAAAGGAAACCGGCTCCTGCTTTGGTGCGGCGGCCGCCTTTTCCGCCCCGCCAATGGCCGGCGGGCCCTGTATCACCTGCGCCATGCTGCGCGGCGCCAGCAGCGCCATGCCCGGCGGCGGGGCTTCCTGCGCCGCCAGCCGCGCCAATAGCGTCAACGAGGAGGCGTAGTAATCCAGGTTCGGCGCCAATACCGGCAGGCTTTCCACCGCCGGGCGACCGCGCCGGCTTTGCTGTGCCAGCCGCGCAATCGCCATCACCCCGCCCGAGGCCCGTTCCGGCCCCAGCGCGCCGGTCCGCAGATCAGTCCAGGCCGGGGGCAGGCCGCCGCCCGCTTCGGTCCAGAACACCCGGGTGGCTTCCACCGCCGGTTCTTCGCCAAGCCCGGCCCAGGCCAGATGCAGCGGCACCCGCACCGCGTCATACGAAAACCGCTGCGGCCGGCTGCGCGCCGGTTGCGGCGTGTTGTTCTCGGTGGCGGAAACCTCCAGCCAATCGGCCGGCAGGCCCCAGCGGCCATAGCGGGCGGTGCGCAGCAGGGCCACGCCATCCTGGATAACCCGCTGGAATCGCTGGTCGCCACTGGCATGCCCCAGCGCATGCAGCGCCGGAAAGGCGTAGTAGGAGGGATTCAAAACCACCCTGCGGTCGGCCATGAAGCCATTGGCCCCCGGCAGCAGCAGCATGCGGCCCTGCACCTCCAGCAGCAGGTGCCGGCTGATCGCCTGGCTCAGCTGCAACCCCATGCGGGCATAATCCGGGCTGTTCCACCGGTCTGCGGCGCGCAGCAGCGCCCAGGCAATGTAGATGTCGCCGTCGCTGGCATTGTTGAAGTCATCCACCCCGGCCACCGGCCAGCTGGTGCCCGCGGCGGGGCGAAACCGCCAGGCGTGCAGCCCCTCGGGGCGCAGCAGCGTGCGGCGAGTCCAGTCCAGCAGCCGGTCAAAGCTGGCGCGGTCGTCAAACGCCTCGGAAAGCAACAGGCCATAGCCCTGGCCTTCGGAATGCGAAATGCCGCCATTGCCGGTGTCCAGCACCCGGCCTTCGGCGGTCACGAAGCGTCGGCGGTAGTTCAGCCATTGCTCCAGGTCGGATGCTGCCGCCGCTGCCCGCGCCTCGCGCGGGGCCAGGGTCGCAAGACCCACTCCACCCATGCCAGCGAGCAGGGCGCGACGTCCCGTACCCGCGGCGATAGCCGCTTGGTTGTGCATGTTCAGCCCTGTCTGGAAAGCGATGACCGGCTGCCACCCTGGCCTGCGGGGCCAGCCCGAAGGCGGCCCCGCGGCACCGGAGGCGGCGGGAGATCAGGCGTCGTAGTGGCGAAGGTTGAGCCCGGCGGGCAAAGCCCGGCGTGCGGCGGAGCGCGAAATGGCCTGAGCCACGGCGGCGGCGATGTCGCGGAACTTCAGCGGTTCCTGCAGCAGGCCGAAGCGACCCATCAGCATGTCTTCCTTGCCGCCGCGCTGCGCGTAGCCGGTGATGAGCACCAGCTCCACCGCCGGCAGCGGCGCCTTGCCGGCCAGCACGGAAGCCGCCAGCGCCAGGGTCTCACCTTCCAGCGGGCAGATATCGGCCAGCATGACGCCAATCTCGGGATGGGCCATCATCAGCGCCCGGGCCTCGGTGGCGGAACTGGCCAGGTAAACCGGCAGCCCCCGCCGCTGCAGCATGGAGGCAACCTCGTCCAGCAGGTCCGCTTCCTCGTTCAAAACGAGAACAGCCAGGTCATGGCCATAAATTTCTGCGGGCTGCTGAGTGCCCATATGCGCCATTTGGGGCTTCTTCTCAGCAACTTCCTGCAACGCACCGGACTTGCTGGCTTTTTTCGCTACAAAACGCATGCGTGAATCTCCCGTACTTAAGATGACGTCTTAAGATCAGGCCTGGGTTCCCACACAAATGCGTAAGTCCGCCGGCCGCCTCGGCCATGTTGATGAAGCATTTACGCTTGCACGTGTTGTCGTGTTCTGCTGAGACTGTCCGGCGACGGAGCCTCAAGTGGTACGTCAAGTCACGTCTCAGGATGGTCGGGGGGCCGGAAAGAGAAGTGATTATTCTTAAAGTGAGATCTTAACCTCTGGGGGATAGAGGGATGATTTCTTTACAAACTGTGCAAAGCGGTGCGCCCACCCAGGCCATCAGCTCAAGCATGATTTCCGGCTCTGATGCCTCCCAGCCCATGGTGCTGGTGGCCGATGACGAGGCGGAATTGACCGGCGAAATCGCCAATTACATCCGCCGCTACGGCATGCGCGCCATCGAAGCGAATACCTTCGACGACACAGTGCAAGCTTTGCAGCAGCATTCGGTGCAGGCCGTGCTGCTCGACCAGCGCTTCGGCTCGGTCGACACGCTGCAATTGCTGCCGCGGCTGCGCAGCATGACGGATGTGCCCATCCTGATGCACACCGGCAACCATGAGGAAATGGACCGCGTGCTGGGCCTGGAGCTTGGCGCCGACGATTTCCTGTTGAAGCCGATGTCGGGCCGCGAATTGGTGGCGCGGCTGCGCGCCCATCTGCGCCGGCCCAGCGGCGGCCATAACGGCGCCCGGCCGATTGCCGCCGCGGCGCCCGCCATGGCCCCGGCCGCCTATGCCGCGCCCCGCGCCGGTTGGCGCGTGGTGAAGGCCGAGCGCCGGATCTACCGCCCGGACGGCACGCCGCTGCGCCTGACCACGGCGGAATACGACACTCTCTCCACCCTGGCGGAAACGCCCGGTGAAACCCGCTCGCGCGACGAACTCACCAAGCTGGTGTTCCGGCGTGACTGGCGGCCCGGCGACCGCGCGGTGGACAACGCCATTCTGCACCTGCGCCAAAAGCTGCAGGACGACCTTGGCGAGCATTGCATCGTGACGGTGCGGCAGATGGGCTACGTCTTCTCCGGCTTCCCGCAGGCCTGAAGCAACCGGCCTGGCGCCAGCCGGGCCATCCCAACCGCATCTATATAGAGAGCTTCCCTACGCCCCCCCGGCGTTCTCCGGTGGCGCTGGCCAGAAATGGCCGCGCCGCCGGAGTCCAGGGGCGGGGCAGGGGGCAGAGTAACGGCGCCGAGATGGCGCAGCGGCCCCCAGGCGGGGCAGAAACCCGACAATCAGACAGATACCGAGGGTTGCAACGCCCAATTCGCGTCGCCCGTCGCTGCATCGCGGCAATTTTGTCGTCATCCGCCGTCCCGGGCCGCATGGCGAAGCGCGACAAACCACGCCGACGTAAACGACATGATCAGGACGTTGGTCGACACTCCTCACACAGCACATTAACCAAAACGTCTCGGCTGTCGCACGCCAGTATACAGCGCACCATTTGCCGGCCCTGCCGCCGAATTGGCGGAAATATTGAGGCGAATGAAACCCTTGGTTGAACTACTTGTGATACCGCCACCCGACAAAACACTACTTCCGGTTGATTTTTCTCGTGATACCTTCCGGTTGTCGGCGAGAGTTTGAGGGAACGATCTCCGATGACGACAGTAAAACCCACTGCACCGAGCGTTCTCGGCGACTTGTCGCAATAACAAAGCCGGAGACCAGAAAATGCTGCACATCCAATCTTCTTTCGCTGGCACAGCGGCACACGCTTCCCGTGTGCAACTGCCGACCAACTATGAAGCGGACCAGCCGTTGATTCTGGTCGCCGATGATGAAATCGCGCTGACCGGCGAAATCGCTGACTATCTCCGGCGCTACGGTATGCGGGTCATCGAGGCCAATAGCTTCGACGAGACCATCACCGTACTGCAGGAACACGCGGTGAATGCCATTCTGCTGGACCAGCGCTTCGGTTCTGTTGACGCCATGCAACTGCTGCCGCACCTGCGCAGCCTCACCGATGTCCCCATCCTCATGCATACTGGCAACCGCGAGGAAATGGACCGCGTGGTCTGCCTCGAACTCGGCGCCGACGACTTTCTGATGAAGCCGGTCTCGGGCCGCGAGTTGGTGGCCCGCATCCGCGCCCATCTGCGCCGCCCCGCCACCCGGCAGGAGATGATGCCCCGGCCGCAGCCCTCGCGCCTGGCGCCGCGCCCCGCCGCCCCGGCCCCGCAGGCCGTCGTGCCGGTTGCCGCGCCTGCCCCCGCCCCGGCCCGCCAGGGCTGGCGCATCGTGCAGGCTGAACGCCGGGTCTATCGCCCCGACGGCACCCCGGTGCGCCTGACCATCGCCGAATTCGACACCCTGGCCGCCCTGGCCGAAACTCCGGGCGAAACCCGCACCCGCGACGCGCTGACCAAGGCGGTGTTCCGGCGTGAATGGCGCCCCGGTGACCGCGCCGTGGACAACGCCATCCTGCACCTGCGCCAGAAGCTGCAGGACGATCTTGGCGAGCATTGCATCGTCACCGTGCGTCAGCTTGGCTACATCTTCGCGGGCTTCCCGCAGGCCTGAAACGGCCCTGGCCCGCGGGCAAGCCATAAAGGTTTGCCTGGGCGGGACCACAGCCTGCCTGCATTCCCCTGGCCCCAGCGCCAGGCACACGCCAGCACCGCAAGCGCAAGCACCGCAAGCGGCAGTATCAGCGGCGAATCAGCCGCCTCATCCGAAAAATCTCAGCCTTCCTTCGTCCTGGCATTCCGCCGGGCCGCGCCTTCCGGCGCCTTCGCCTCGCCCACCACCGGTTGTGCCGGCTGGCTCGCGGGCTTCAGCTGAATAACGGGAAAGCGCAACCGGGCCTCGGCACCGCCGGGAATGTTGCGCATGCTGATGGTGCCGCCGAAGCGCGCCATCAGAAAGCGGCACAGCGTCAGCCCCAGCCCGGTGCCCTTGCCCTTTTCCTTGGTGGTGAAGTGCATCTCAAAGATGCGCTCCAGATGCTCGGCCGGCACGCCGCCGCCGCTATCGGCCACCGAGATCTCAACATGGTTCTGTTCGGGCCGATGCACTGCGGCAATGCGCAACCGGCGTTGGCCCTCGGGCTGGCTCATCATGGCGTCCCGCGCATTCATGCACAGGTTAACCAGCACCTGTTCTACCATCACTGGCAGGCCGCGCACCGGGGGCAGGGCGGTGCCCATGTTGAGCTGCACTTCCACCCCGGCTTCCTGCAGCGGCTGGCCCACCTCGGCCATCACGGTCCGAATGGCCCCCGTGACGGAAACCGGCTCCAGCTTCACCGCATCCAGCCGGGTGAAGGCGCTCAGCTGCAGGGCAATCTGCGCGGCGCGCTCGCTTTGGTCGGCCACGCGTTGCAGCCGCTTGCGCGCTTCCTCAATACCGTCCGGCCCGCTGGCCAGGGCTTCCAGCCCGTTCTGCGCGGCGAAGGAAATCACCTGCAAAGGCTGCTTCAGGTCATGCGCCAGGCCGGCGGCCACCATGCCCTGGGTATCGGCGCGGGCCGCGCGTTCCGCCTGGCGGGTCAACTCATGTTCGCGCGTGGCATCCAACAGGCAGCCCAGCACGTCCACGCCATTGGCATCGTCGGCCACCACGCGACAAATCTCGTGCACCCAAATCCAGCGGCCATCCGGCCGGCGCAGCCGATAGCGCACCTCGGCCTCGGGTTCCTGCAACAGCCGCTCGGGCAGGGGTTCGCCGGGTGGGTAGCTGCTCCAGTCAATGCAGCGCTGCCAGCGGTCCTGGTCCGAGAACGCCGCCGGCGGCCAGCCGGTCAGCCGTTCCATCGCCTGGCTCACGGCGGTGATTCGCACCGTGCCGTCATGGCTCACCCTGGCGGCATAGGCGCCAATGGGCAGGGTCTCCACCACATCGGGCTTTGCCGCTGGCACAACCCGGCGCCGGCCATCAGGCCGCCGAGACGGCAGCGGCGCCACATCCTCCGGTTCATACTCGGCGGCTGCTACGTCGCGCATCCGCCGGCGAATCCGCCAGCCGGTCCAGCCCGTGCCGGCCAGCCACAGCAAGGTGAAAGCGCCAGCCAGGCCATAGCCGGCATAGGCCGCGCCCTGTGCGGAGGTGGCGCCCTGGGTGTCGTCCAATGTCGCCGCGACAACCAGCTCATGCCCGGCCACTTGCGCGGCGGCAGTGGCAATGGCGTGGCGGTCGCGCGGGTCACGCGCCATCAGGCTGCGGTCGCCGCCCGATTCCGGCAGCAAGCGCGGGTCCAGTTGCGCCGGCATGGCCTGGGCGCCCAGGCCACGGCCCCGCGCCAGCAGTGTGCCATCACTATGATACAGCGCCAGCACCGGCTCATTCGGCCCCATGGCCGGCGGCAGATGCTGTGCCAGCCGCCCGGCTTCCAGCACCACAATGGCAATGCCGCCAAAGCCACCATCGCGGCCCAGCAAGGGGCGCGACACAATCAACTGCGGTTGCGCCGGCCCATTGGCGCCGGGGCTGCGCGCCACCGTGGTGGCCACCCGCCCATACCGATGCGCAATAAAGAAATCCTGGTTCGCCAGCGAGCTTGGCAGGCCACCGGGTTGCGAAATCCAGGTCACGCTGCCGCTGGCATCCACCGCCGCGGCAATCCGAATCCCGTCCTGCCCGCGCCGCACGCTGTTGGCCAGCGTCTGTTCCAGTTGCTCGGCTTCGCGCCTGTCTCCACGAGACAGCGCAGTTTGCCGCGCCTGCACCTGGCCCAGCAGCCTGTCAGCGGGGTCCAGCGCACGGGGCAAGGTGTCGCGAGCCTGGCGCGCCGCGGCCAATACCCGGCCTGCCGCCATCCCGGCCTGTGCATCGCGTTCCGTTGTTGCCTTGGTCGCGGCCATCCACCAGCCGGCACCGCTCAAGGCGGCGCCGCCGGCGGCCAGGCCGACCAGTGCGACATAGGGAAGCGGCGATCGCATAAGGGGCGGGAGTCCTCCGCTATTCGGCCAACCCGCACACTGAAGCAATCCTGCGTGATTCGCCATGCCACGCCCGGTAAACATTCCGAGGGGTGATTCCCGCAGCACGACATTCTAAGGTGAGAGGGAATACCACCGGAGGAAAAACTTATGGCCGCCACCACCGTCGCCGCGCCGGATGCCTGCATAGTTGGCTGGGCGCACAGCGCCTTTGGCCGCAGGGACGACGCGCCCGACCTGGAAAGCCTGATGGCCAGCGTTGCCCGCGCCGCCATTGAGGATGCCGGCATTGCCCCCACCGAGATCGACGCTGGTTTCGTTGGCGTATTTGGTGAAGGTTTTACCAACCAGGGGTTTCCTTCGTCGCTGCTGCTGCAATCCCTGCCGGAGATGCGCTTCAAGCCTATCACCCGCTATGAAAACGCCTGCGCCACCGGCACCGCCGCCATCCACGGCGCGCTGGATTTCCTGGCCGCCAAGCGCGGTCGCTTCACCCTGGTGGTGGGCGCCGAGAAGATGACCGCCACCCCCGGCAAGCAGGTGGGTGAGCTGCTGCTGAACGCCAGCTACCGCAAGACCGAGCAAGGCATCGAAGGCGGTTTTGCCGGCGTGTTCGGCAAAATCGCCGAAGCCTATTTCCAGCGCTGGGGCGACAGCGCCGATGCCCTGGCCGCCATTGCCGCGAAAAACCACGCCAATGGCTGCGACAACCCCTGGGCGCAGATGCGCAAGGATCTCGGCTTCGACTTCTGCCGCACCGAAAGCGAGAAGAACCCCTTCGTCGCCGGCCCGCTGAAGCGGACCGACTGCTCGCTGGTCTCAGATGGCGCCGCCGCCCTCATTATTACTGATGCCGAAACCGCCCGCGCCATGGGCAAGGCCGTGCGCTTCCGCGCCACCGCCCAGGTGAATGACTTCCTGCCCATCGCCAGCCGCGACATCCTGAAATTCGAAGGCCCGGCGCTGGCCTGGAAGCAGGCGCTGGCCCAGGCCGGGCTGGGCAGCATCACCGACCTCAGCTTCGTGGAGACGCATGACTGCTTCACCATCGCCGAACTCATTGAATACGAGGCGATGGGCCTGGTGCCGGAAGGGCAGGGGGCGCGGGCCGTGCTGGAAGGCTGGACCGCGAAAGATGGCCGCCTGCCGGTCAATCGCAGCGGCGGGCTGAAGGCCAAGGGCCACCCCATCGGCGCCACGGGCGTTTCCATGCACGCGATCGCCGCCATGCAGCTCACCGGCCAGGCCGGCGCCATGCAACTGCCCAAGGCCGACCGCGCCGGCATCTTCAACATGGGCGGCGCCGCCGTGGCGAATTACGTCAGCATCCTGGAACGCGCCGAATAGCGCAGTCCTCCGGGGCCGCCCCAAAAGCGGCCCCGTTTGGCTTCAGGCGAAGGGCACCATCACGGTCGCCGCCGCCTGGCAGGCAATGCCTTCGCCCCGGCCGGTGAAGCCCAGCCGTTCGGTCGTCGTCGCCTTCACGCTCACCCGGCTGACGGGCACGCCCAGCAGCGCCGCCAGCCGCGCTTCCATGGCTTCCCGGTGCGGGCCAATGCGCGGCATTTCGCACATCAGCGTCACGTCGCAATTCACCAGCACGCCACCACGCGCGGCAATGCGTTCCGCGGCATGCACCAGGAATTGCGCGCTGTCGGCGTCCTTCCACTTCATCTGGCTGGGCGGAAACCAGCGGCCGATATCGCCCTCGGCCAGCGCGCCATAAATGGCATCACACAGGGCATGAATGCCCACATCGGCGTCGGAATGCCCTTCGAGGCCGAATTCGCAGGGCACTTCCACCCCGCACAGAATCATCTTCCGCCCAACTTCCGTGCGATGCACGTCAAAGCCTGTGCCAATGCGCGGCACCAATCCTGAAAGCATCATGGCCTCAACGCGCTCCAGATCTTCGGGGAAGGTAATCTTCACATTCCGTTCGCTGCCCGGCACCAGCGCCACGGCCAGCCCCTGCGCTTCCAGTACCGAGGCATCATCCGTCACCTCACCCACCACCGCGGCCTGGGCGGCGCAGAGCGTGGCATAGCGAAACGCCTGCGGCGTCTGCGCCCGGAACAACCCGGCGCGGGGCACCGTCTCCACAATGCTGCCGGCTGCGCCGCGCTTCAGCGTATCGGCCACCGGCTGGGCCGGAATGGCGCCGGGCGCCGTCTCCAGCGCCGCCAGCAGCGCGGCGATGGTGCCGGCCGGCACCAGCGGGCGAGCGCTGTCATGCACCAGCACCACATCCGGCTTGTGCGGCGCCAGCGCTTCCAGCCCCAGGCGCACGCTGTGCTGGCGCTCACTGCCACCCACCACCGGCGGCAGGCTGGGCAGGCCGGCCAGCATGGCGGCGATCTCGGCTTCCTCACCGGAAGGGCATACCGGCTGCAACAGCGTCACCAGCCCTTCGGCCAGCAATGCCTCCGCGGCATGGCGCAGCACCGGGCGGCCCAGCAGCGGCAGGTATTGCTTCGGCCGGTCGGCGCCAAAGCGGGTGCCGCGGCCGGCGGCAAGCAGCAAAGCGGCTATCACGGGTGGGTTCATGGCGGCGCACCCTTACCAGCAGCCCGCCCCCGGGCAAAGGCCACAGCATCTCAAGGCAGGGTGACATATTAATAGGCGGTTACCTTGCTTGGCGCGCCCGGCTGCGCTACTTTGCCCAAATCATGAGCATCACCCTGCCCGAAGCCCAGCCCGGCCTGAGCCCCATCGACGTTGGCGCCATCCGCATCGCCGTGCCGGTCTATCTGGCGCCGATGTCGGGCGTGACCGATCTGCCTTTCCGCCGCCTGGCCCGCCGCCTGGGCACGGGCATGGTGGTCAGCGAGATGATCGCCAGCCAGGCCATGGTGCGGGAAAACCGCCAGACCCTGAAAATGGCCGAGGTTGACGGCTTCGGCGCCCCCAGCGCGGTGCAACTGGCCGGGTGCGACCCGCAGACCATGGCCGAGGCCGCCAAGCTGGCCGCCGACAAGGGCGCCGCCATCATCGATATCAACTTCGGCTGCCCGGTGAAGAAGGTAGCGCTGGGCCAGTCCGCCGGCAGCGCCCTGATGCGCGACGAGTTGCGCGCCGCCGCCATTCTGGAAGCCACCGTGAAGGCGGTGGATGTGCCGGTGACGCTGAAGATGCGCATGGGCTGGGACCACAACAGCCTAAACGCCCCCAAGCTGGCCAAAATCGCGGAAGACTGCGGCATCCAGCTGGTCACGGTGCATGGCCGCACCCGGCAGATGTTCTACAACGGCACCGCCGACTGGGCCTTCATCCGCACGGTGAAGGACGTGGTCCGCATTCCCGTGCTGGCCAATGGCGATATCCTCACGCCGCTGCACGCGGCCGAGGCGCTGCGGCTTTCCGGCGCCGATGGCGTGATGATCGGCCGCGCCTGCTATGGCCGCCCCTGGCTGCCGCGCATGGTGGCGGAATACCTCGCCACCGGCATTCTGCCGCCCGAGCCAGCCCTGGCCGAGCAACTGGCCATTCTGCTGGAGCACTACCGCGACATCATGGACCATCACGGCCGCAACACCGGCGTGCGCCTCGCCCGCAAGCATGTCGCCTGGTACTCCAAGGGCCTGCCCGGCAGCGCCGATTTCCGTAGCAAGGTGAACACCGTGGACACGCCCGAGCAGGTGGAGGCGCTGATCCATGCCTTCTACACCCCCTTGCTGGATAAAGGGCTGGAAGCCATCCGCGCCGAATTCCAGGCCCGCGGCCATGATGCCGACGCCACGGACCAAGACCGGATGGCGGCGTGAGCGGCGCCACCGTTACCCGGCGCCAGGCCGTGCGCAGCGCGCCTGCCACCCCCCTGGGCCTGCGGCCCGAAGCCGCGACCATTCTCTCCGCCTTGCCCATGCCCACCGTGGTGCTGGACGCCGAGGACCGCTTCCGCTTCGCCAACCCGGCGGCCGAGCTGTTCTTCCAGCAATCCAGCACCTCGCTGCTGCACATGCAGTTGGCGGACCTGCTGCCGCCCGACAGCCGGCTGTTTGCCCTGCTGCGCCAGGTCCGCAACCAGGACGCCCAGGTCTCCGACCATGACATGACACTGGACAGCCCGCGCCTGCGCCGCAGCGGCGTTGCCGCGCATGGCGCCCCCCTGCCGGAAATGCCCGGCGGCGTGGTGCTGACACTGACCGACGGCTCCACCGCGCAGATGCTCGACCGCCAGCTCACCTTCATGGGCGCGGCACGTGGCGCTTCCGCCATGGCCGCCATGCTGGCGCATGAGGTGAAGAACCCGCTTTCAGGCATTCGCGGCGCCGCGCAGTTGCTGGAACAAGGCGCCAGCGAGGGCGACCGCGAACTCTGCGAACTCATCCAGGACGAAGTGGACCGCATCCGCAACCTGGTTGACCGCATGGACATGTTCTCCGAGCGCCCGGTGGAGCGCCAGGCGGTCAATATTCACCAGGTGCTGGAACATGTGCGCCGCGTGGCGCAGTCCGGCTTTGCCGCGCATCTGCGCGTGCAGGAGGAATACGACCCCTCGCTGCCGGCCGTCTGGGGCTCGCGGGATTTGCTTGTGCAAATCCTGCTCAATTTGGTGAAAAACGCGGCAGAAGCGGTGGACCCGCAAACCGGCGAAATCGGGCTCTCCACCGCCTTCCACCATGGCGTCCGCATCGCGGTGCCCGGCTCGCGGGAGCGTGTGCACCTGCCTTTGACCGTGACAGTGCGCGACAACGGCCCTGGCATACCGGAACAACTGCGCGCCACGCTGTTTGAACCTTTCGTCACCACCAAGCCCGGCGGCCAAGGCCTGGGTCTTGCATTGGTCGCAAAGCTGGTCGCCGACCTCGGTGGCCTGATTGAATGCGACAGCCGTCCGGGCCGCACCGTGTTCCGTCTTTCGCTGCCCATGCCACCACCGGGCACCGAACCGCCGGAGATGCGTCGACCCACGGCCTCGCGCAGGGGGGCTGCCCATGCAGCCGACGCGGAGTGACCGAATACCCATGAGTGATTCTCGCACCATCCTCGTCGCCGACGACGATCGCGCCATCCGCACCGTGCTGAGCCAGGCGCTCGGCCGCTCCGGTTACCAGGTGCGCGCCACTTCATCCGCCGCCACGCTGTGGCGATGGGTGGAGGATGGCGAAGGCGATCTTGTCATCACCGATGTGGTCATGCCGGATGAAAACGGCCTGGACCTTGTGCCGCGCATCCGCCGCATCCGCCCGGATTTGCGCGTGGTGGTCATGAGCGCGCAGAGCACCTTCATGACCGCGGTGAAGGCCGCCCAGCGCGGCGCCTTTGAATACCTGCCCAAGCCCTTCGACCTGAAGGAACTGCTGGCGGTGGTGGAACGCGCCCTGGCGGTGCCCACCACCCCGGTGGCACAGGAGGATGAAGGCGGCGACGAGAAGCTGCCGCTGATCGGGCGCAGCCCGGTGATGCAGGAAATCTACCGCACCGTCGCCCGCCTCACCACCACGGACCTGACCGTGATGATCACGGGCGAAAGTGGCACCGGCAAGGAATTGGTGGCCCGCGCCCTGCACGACTACGGCCGCCGCCGCAGCGGCCCCTTCGTTGCCATCAACATGGCGGCCATCCCGCGTGAGTTGATCGAGAGCGAACTCTTTGGCCATGAACGCGGCGCCTTCACCGGCGCGCTGAACCGTGGCGTCGGCCGCTTCGAGCAGGCCGCCGGCGGCAGCCTGTTCCTCGACGAAATCGGCGACATGCCGCCCGAGGCGCAAACCCGCCTGCTGCGCGTGTTGCAGGAAGGCGAGTTCACCACTGTGGGTGGCCGTGCGCCCATCAAGGCGAATGTCCGCATCATCGCCGCCACCCACCGTGACTTGCGCCAGGCCATCCGCCAGGGCCTGTTCCGCGAGGATCTGTTCTACCGGCTCAACGTGGTGCCCATCCGCCTGCCGCCACTGCGCGACCGTATCGAGGATATTCCCCTGCTGGCTCGGCACTTCCTCGACCGCGCCAAGGCCGGCGGCCTGCCGTTCAAGCAGCTCAGCCCGGAAGCGGTGGAGCGGCTGAAGCGGCATAGTTGGCCCGGCAATGCGCGTGAGTTGGAAAACCTCATGCGCCGCCTCGCCGCGCTCTACCCGCAGGAAACCATTGGCGAGGACGCGGTCGGCTCCGAGCTGACCGAGGCCGACCTGCCCTCCGAACCGGGCATCCGCTCCTCCGAGACGCTGGAGCAGTCGGTGGAGCGGCACCTGAAGACCTTCGTGGCCGCCCACAAGGACGGCCTGCCGGTGCGAGACCTGTATGAGCGGGTGATCGCCGAGGTGGAGCGCCCCTTGTTGCGACTGGCGCTTTCCGCGACGCGGGGGAATCAGATAAAAGCCGCAGCCATGCTGGGTCTCAACCGCAACACGCTGCGCAAGAAGCTTCGGGAGCTTGAACTGCCCGTGGTGCGCGGTATCGGCTGATGCCTGACGGGTCCGCGCAGGGCGGGGCGGCCATGGCCAGCTCCGCGTCGGGCCCGGCCCCACGCAGCCTGATGCGCCGGGTCAGCGACATGCTGCTCGGCCGGGCCATGACGCTCGGCCTGGCGGCCCTGGCCCTGGTGCTGGCTGTGGCCAGCTTCTCCATCCTCTCGGGCGGCAGCCCCTTCGGCCCTTCCAGCACTGGCCTGGTGGTCGGCATGGTGCTGGTCAACATGGCCGTTCTGCTGGTGCTCGGCGCCTCGCTGGCCGGCCGGCTGGTGCGGGTTTGGGCGGAACGCCGGCGCGGTTCGGCCGGCGCCCGGCTGCATGTGAGGCTGGTGCTGCTGTTCGGCGGCGTGGCGGTGGTGCCGGCCATTCTGGTGGCGGGCTTCGCCGCGCTGTTCTTCAACCTGGGCATCCAGGCCTGGTTTTCTGACCGGGTGCGCACCGCGCTGGAAGCCTCGCTGGCCGCCTCCCGCGCCTACATGATTGAACACCGCGGCAATATCCGGGCTGACGCCCTGGCCATGGCGAACGACCTCAACCGCGCGCAGTTGCTGTTGCCCGACAACGGCCTGGCCTTTGCCCGCACGCTCGCCACCCACGCCGCGCTGCGCAGCCTGACGGAAGCCATCGTCTTCGAGCCGACCTTCGGCCGTGTGGTCGCCCATGCCGGCAGTTCCACCGGCTTTGTGCTGGAACCCCCGCCTTCCTGGGCGCTGGACCTGGCCCGCGCCGGCGACGTGGCCGTGCTGCCCGGCGAGGCCGAGGGCCGCGTCCGCGCCATCATCGGCCTGGAACCCTCCTCGGGCATGATGCTGCTGATCGGCCGCCCGGTGGACCCGCAGGTGATCGAGCACATGCAGCGCACCGAAAGCGCCGTGAGTGCCTATGAGGAGTTGGACCGCAACCGCTCCGGCCTGCAGATCACCTTTGTCATGATCTTCGCGGTGGCCGCGCTGCTGGTGCTGCTGGCGGCGGTGCTGATCGGCCTCGTTATCGCCAACCAGATCGCCCGCCCGATCTCCCGCCTCATCCTGGCGGCCGAGCGGGTGCGGGCAGGGGACCTGACCACCCGGGTGGAGGAAATCGCCTCCGATGATGAGGTCGGCTCGCTCTCCCGCGCCTTCAACCGCATGACCAGCCAGCTCGGCTCGCAGCGTTCGGAGCTGATGCAGGCCTACCGGCAGATCGACGACCGTCGCCGCTTCACCGAAACCGTATTGGCCGGCGTCTCGGCCGGGGTGGTGGGGCTGGATGCCGAGGGCCGCATCAACCTGCCCAACCGCAGCGCCAGTGAACTGCTGGGCTTCGACCTTGACGCCGCCATTGGCCGCCCGCTGGGCCAGGTGCTGCCCGAATTCCTGCCCCTGCTGACCGCGGTGCGTGAAGGTGGCGAGGCCACCCCGGAACGCGCCCGCACCATGGAAGTGCGCATTGGCCCGCCCAAC
>CANFIE010000010.1 GCA_947446625.1 Acetobacteraceae bacterium
ACCCCTGATTTCATTGTGGTGGATGGCAAGGAAGGCGGCACCGGCGCGGCGCCGCTGGAGTTCATGGACCATCTCGGCATGCCACTGCGTGAAGGGCTTTCCTTCGTGCATGCCGCGCTGGTAGGGGTGGGGCTGCGCGAGCGGGTTAAGTTGGGCGCCAGCGGCAAGATTGCCAGTGCCTTTGACATGGCGCGCGCCTTCGCCCTGGGAGCGGATTGGTGCAACAGCGCGCGCGGCTTCATGTTCGCGCTGGGCTGCATTCAAAGCCTGAGCTGCCATACCGACCGCTGCCCGACCGGCGTGGCAACCCAAGACCCCACCCGCCAGCGCGCCCTGATGGTGGAGGACAAGTCGCAGCGTGTGGCCAATTTCCACAAGGCCACGCTCCACGCCCTGGCTGAGCTGACCGCCGCCGCCGGCCTGGAGCATCCGCGCCGGTTTCGGGCGCATCACTTTAATCGCCGCGTCTCGGCCGAGCAGGTGCAGAGCTTTGCCGCGCTTTACCCGGCCCTGCCGCCCGGAGAGTTGCTGCGCGGCACCGAAGACCCGCGCTTTGCCGCCGCCTGGGCAGCAGCAGACCCGCATAGTTTCCAGGCACTGGAAGTGGCCTAAGGTCGGACTGAATGTTTGGGCCAACCCGTGCTGAAGACAATAAAGCTGGATTAAGAGCCTGCGTTTTTAGCTGGTTAAGCCGCAGATGGCAGCCTGACTTGCTGAAGCTTTCACGCAAGCTTCATCCTCAACAGAGCCCTTTCGGTGCTTCTGGCGCTCGTAGCAAGGCGGGAGCTTCCAGATGCGACGCATCGTCATCACCGGCATGGGGATCGTCTGCCCGTTGGGCCATGGGTTGGAGCCGACCTGGCGCCGGTTACTGAATGGCCGCTCCGGCATTGCTGCCATCACCAACTTCAATGCCGACCTGCCCTGTCGCATCGCCGGTCAGGTGCGAGCCTCGGTATGGGGCGCTGCCGAGGAGCCCAAACGAATCGAGCGCATCTCCCGCCTCGCCATGCTCGCGGCGGAGGAAGCGTTGCGCGACGCGGGATGGGAGGCGGACAACGAGGCCGAGCAGGTCAGCGCTGGTGTCAGCATCGGCTCTGGCTGCGGCGGCCTGGAGGCGCTGAACGAGGGTGCTCTGCGCCTTGGGGATGCCGCTGTTCCCTTCCTGCCGCAGGGCATGATCCACCACCTGGCCAGCCAACTGGGAACCCAGTTTGGCTTGCTGGGCCCGCGTCGCGCTGTCTCCACCGCCTGTGCGGCCGGCACCCATGCCATTGGGGACGCAGCGCGGATGATTCAGTGCGGCGATGCCGAGATGATGCTGGCCGGTGGTGCCGAAGCCGCCGTGCATGAACTGGCCATGGCCGGCTTCGCTGCCGCGCGGGCGCTCTCCACCGGCTTCAACGACGCGCCGCAGCATGCTTCTCGCCCCTGGGACCGCGACCGAGACGGCTTTGTGATGGGCGAAGGCGCCGGCATGCTGGTGCTGGAATCGCTGGACCACGCGCGCGCCCGCGGCGCCCGCATTTATGCGGAAGTCGCCGGCTACGGCATGTCGGCAGATGCCTGGCACATCACCTCGCCTTCCGAGAGCGGCGACGGTGCCTTCCGTGCCATGCGCGCCGCGCTGCGCAGCGCGGGCATGGCGCCGGAGGACGTGCATTACATCAACGCCCATGGCACCAGCACGCCAGCCGGAGACGACATTGAACTCGGCGCTGTGGAGCGGCTGTTTGGCGAAGCCGTACGGCACCTCGCGATGTCCTCCACCAAATCGGCTACCGGACATCTGCTGGGCGCGGCCGGAGCGGTGGAAGCGATCTTCTCAGTGCTGGCCCTGCGCGATCAGGTGGCGCCACCCACGCTGAACCTGGACAACCCAAGCCGCGCCAGCGCCATCGACCGCATTGCCCGCACGGCACAGGAACGGCGCATCGGCGCGGTACTCAGCAACAGCTTCGGTTTTGGTGGCACCAACGCGGCGCTGGTATTCCGTGCGGCCTAGCCGGTCAGGTCAACGCCTGGCTGCCATTTGGCTCCACGCGTACCAGTTGTTGGCGGAAGGCCTCGGCACAGGCAGCCCAGGAAAACCCCTCAGCGTGGCGACGGCAGGCATCTCGGTTGCACGCCAGCGCTGCCAGCACATTGGCGCGCAGGTCCGGCCCAATCGCCCCGGTGCCAGGCGCCACCACATCCAAAGGGCCAGTGACAGGAAAGGCGGCAACGGGCGTACCGCAGGCCATCGCCTCCAGTAGCACCAGACCGAAGGTGTCCGTCAGCGAGGGAAAGACGAAAACATCCGCGCCGGCATAAGCGCGTGACAATGCCTCACCCTGGCGCCAACCGGCGAAATGCACCTGCGGGTAATGGCGTTGTAACTGCGCCCGCTGCGGGCCATCGCCCACCACGACCTTGGTTCCGGGCAGGTCCAGCTTGAGGAACGCCTCGATATTTTTCTCCACCGCAACCCGGCCTACATACAGCGCAATCGGCCGCGGCAAGCCGGCCCAGGGGTCGGATGGCTCAGGTTGGAATTGCTCCAGTGCCACGCCACGGGTCCATGGGCGAACCCGCGTGAAGCCGCGCGCCTCAAGGTCAGCACGCAGTGAGGCCGTGGCGGCAAACACGCCGCTGCTTGGGGCGTGGAAGCGGCGCATCACGCGCCAGGCCAGGCCTGGTGGCAGGCCGGTGCGCGCCTGCACGTAATCTGGGAAGCGGGTGTGGAAGCTGCTGGTGAAGCGCCAGCCACGCGCTCGGCACAGGCCACGCATGGCCCAACCGAGCGTGCCTTCAGTGGCGATATGCACGGCATCCGGCCGAAATGCATCCACCATTTGTGCCAGCTTACGGCGCGGCCATAGCGCCACACGAATTTCGGGGTAGCTGGGTAGCCCCATGGTACGAAAGCGGTCGGGGCCTATCACCTCCACCGTATCACCGCCACCTGCCAAGTGGCTCACCACCGTATCCATGGTGCGGACCACACCATTCACCTGCGGGTGCCAGGCGTCGGAGACGATGAGCACGCGCATGGGCAACAAGCCGGCTGCGTTCATGCCCTGGCCAGCGCCGCCGCCGTATGGGGCATGCGCAGGGAAAGCCGCTGCCGCGCAGGCCAGTCGACCAGTTCAAAGCGACCATCAGCATGTTCAACCAGGGCGGTACAACTCTCCACCCAGTCGCCGCAATTCATGTACAACACGCCATGCGAGGGCCGCATTTCTGCGTGGTGAATATGCCCACAGATCACGCCATTCAGCCCACGCCGCTTGGCCTCGCCGGCCAGCGCGCCCTCGAAGCGGTCAATCGTCTTCACCGCTTCTTTCACCCGCCGCTTCAACCACTGACTGAGCGACCAATAAGGGTAGCCAAGCCGGCGTCGCACCGCGTTGAAAATTCGGTTCAGGTAGAGCGCCCAGTCGTAGGCCCAGTCACCCAGGTAGGCGAGGAACTTGGCGTAGCGGATCACGCCATCGAACTCGTCGCCATGCATCACCAGGAAACGCCTGCCATCCGCCGCCTGGTGGATTGCCTCGGGCTGCATGCTCACGCCGGCAATCTCCAGGCCGAACCAGTCGCGCAGTGCCTCGTCGTGGTTGCCGGGAATGTAGATCACCTCAGTCCCACGCCTGGTCATGGCCAGCACATGTCGCAGCAGCGCGTCGAAACTCTCATGCCAGTACCAGGATTTGCGCAACCGCCAGCCGTCGAGGATATCACCGACCAAATAGAGCTTCTCGCATTCGGCTTGCGCGAGAAATTCCATGAGCAGGTCTGCCCTGCTACCGCGTGTGCCCAGATGAATATCGGACAAGAAGATGCTGCGATACCGCTGCTTCTGCTCAGTCAGGTGCATCCGAATCATCCGCCTGTTTCTGGCTGGCCCTGTATCAAGCTGAGCAAGATCCGCGCATGAAGCTTGCGTGAACTACGCACGGCAACCGGGTCATCATATTGTCGTGAAATTGACATTTGGCTGCCTTCGATCCGGCGGTAGCAGGCCCCCTTATGTTCAGCGCCATGCCACAAGAACCCGGAGCCCATGCATGACCGACGCCCTGCTGCAGGCCAGCGCCACGCCGCCAACAACAAGCGGCCCTGCACTCTTCTTCAAACTTTGGCTGGCCAACCCTTTGCAGATGGGCTCGATCGTTCCGTCCTCCACCGCGCTGTGCAGTCGTATCGCGGCACTTGTGCAACGCGCCGAAGATGAAGTGGTGTTGGAGACAGGCGCTGGTACCGGCGTGGTATCACGCGCTCTGCTGGCGGCTGGCGTTCCGGCTGAGCGGCTTGTGGTCGTGGAGATCGTGCCGGAAATGGCCGCGCATCTGCGCGACTCCCTGCCTGGAGTTACGGTGCTGTGTGGCGACGCTTTTGAAATGCCGGCACTGCTTCCCCGGCACATGCACGGCAAGGTAGGCACAGCCATTTGCGGCATTCCGCTGGTGCTGCTGCCGCAGGAACAGCAGCGCCGTTATGTGCAATCCATTGAAGCCGTAGCGCCTGGCAAGGGCTTTCTGCTGTACAGCTACTGCGTCACCTCGCCGTTGCCCTACCGGGCGCTGGGCCTTGCCGCGCGCCGCCGCGCCTGGACACCACTGAACTTCCCACCGGCCAGCGTCTGGCAGTACATGCCTGCCGGTTAGGCGGGGTCATACCTGCGGCTGAATTCCTCAGCGCCCAACTTGCGAAAATCGGCCATGCGCTCACCCAGCAGCGCATGCGACCAGTCCCACCACCGAATGCGCAGGAGCGCCGCCTGGATTTCCGCCGGGAACCGAAAGCGGAGTACCCGACCAGGATTGCCAACCACAATGGCAAAGGGCGGCACGTCCTTGGTGACAATGGTACCAGCACCAATGGCAGAGCCGCTGCCGAGTGTGACACCGGGCAGGACTATCGCGCCATGGCCGATCCAGACATCATCGCCCATCGTCACCCTATGCTTGCAGCGCCATCCGAACAGTTCCGCGTCATCGTCCCCCAGACCGTAGGCACTGCTGCGATAGGTGAAATGCGAGAGTGCAACGCGTTGCAGCGGATGATTGCCGGGATTGATTCGCGTCATCGCCGCTATAGAACAGAATTTACCGATTTCACTGTAGATGATCTGGCTGTCATTCACCACATAGCTGTAGTCGCCCATGGTCGTCTCAGCCACCTTGGTACGCGCACCTACTTCCGTATAGGCGCCAAGCCGGCTGTCCCGGACTTCCGCGCTGGGGTGAATGCTTGGTTCAGCACCAAGGCCACGCGTGCTGTCCGGGTGCTGGGTCATGTTGGGCGCTCCTGTAGGTACATAACCAACCTGGCTGCGGCCCGTTCAGGCGTAGAGGAAGAACTTTCTGTTCCTGCGCAGCGCTGCAGGCAGTCAGCGGGCAGTCGCCATCCACACCATTGCCGCAACCCAGCTGTGGCGCGAGCAATATCCGTTCTGATGGAATCATCAGCACGGATTTCTTGCTCTACTATCAGATGGTTATAGAGCACGAAATGCGCCCGTCAGGGCACATGGTGCTCTAGGGAAACTACCGAAAAACCCTAGCCACCACGCACCAGGCGAACGAGCGTGCCAACATGCTCGGGTGGGGTTTGCGGCACAATGCCATGGCCCAGGTTGAAAATGGCCGGGCGGCCCCGCAGGGCGGCCAGCACGCCACGTGCCTCGGCTTCCATGGCTGCACCGCCTGTTACCACCGCCAGCGGATCCAGGTTGCCCTGTACGGCCAAGGTAGCTGGTAGGGCATTGGCAGCCCAGCGCGGGTCCATGCCGGTGTCCATCCCCACGCATTGCACCCCAGTGCGGCTGGCATATTCCGGCAGCAGGGGGCCAGCCAGGCGCGGAAAGCCGATGATGGGGATGTTGGGGTGGCGCTTGCGCACGGCGCGCACGATCAGGCTGGTCGGCTCGATCACCCAGCGGCGGAACTGTGCCGGCGAGAGCAGCCCAGCCCAGCTGTCGAACAACATCAGCGCCTCGGCGCCGGCTTCCACCTGGGCCAGCAGGTATTCCACCGTGGCTTCAGTGAGGATGCGGATCAGCTTGCCGAAGAAGTTGGGGTCGCTGAAGGCCAGGCCACGGGTGATGGCGAAGTCCTTGCTGCCTTTGCCGTCCACCACGTAGCAGGCCACGGTGAAAGGGCTGCCGGCAAAGCCGATCATGGCCACGCGCGGTGCATGGGCGTCCAAAGCCTCACGCACCAGCCCAACCGTGGCCATGATGGGGGCAAGCTTCTGCATCATGCCGGCGGGCTGCAGGCGGTCCAGCCCGGCCAGGGTGCGGATGGGGTCCAGCACCGGGCCCTCGCCCTCAGCGAAGCGCAGCGGCTGGCCCAGGCCCCAGGGCACCATCAGGATGTCGGAGAACAGGATGGCGCCGTCCATGCCAAAGCGGCGGATGGGCTGCAGCGTTACCTCCGCCGCCAGTTCAGGCGTGGTGCAGAGGGTGATGAAGTCGCCGGCCTGGGCGCGCACCTCGCGGTACTCGGGCAGGTATCGGCCAGCCTGGCGCATTAGCCAGAGCGGCGGCGGCCAGACAGCCTCGCCAGCCAGCGCCCGCAGCAGCGGTTTCGTCGGAGATATCGCTTCCATGACCGCCCTTCTCACAAGAAAACAAGGATTCAGGAAGAGTGGAGTGGTAGTAGGACCCTGTGGATAACGGGGAGGCATTGTTATCCGCAGCTATCCCCAACCTCGTCCACATGAGCTTCGGCCGGCAAGGCGCTGAAATCCCTGTTTGAAACCTTGCTGTCCCGAATCACCGGGAGACCAGGGTGGATTCCATACCGGCTGGGTGAAATTGTGCCATTTATCCCCGCTTTCCCGCACTGACTGGCGGGATGGTCGAGTTACCCCCATGCTTCACAGTCATCCACAGCCTTGTCAGGGCGCCATGCACAGCCGCCAGATCAACCTGCACCTTGTCTCCGACAGCACCGGGGAGACGCTGAACTCCATCGCCCGGGCCACCCTGGCCCGGTTTGAGGGCACCCATGTGGTGCATCACCGTTGGAGCCTGATCCGCTCCCGGCTGCAGTTGGACCGGGTGCTGGAAGGGTTGGAGCATGAGCCGGGGCCGGTGTTGTTCACACTGGTGGACCGCAGCCTGCGCCATGCGCTGGAGGAAGCCTGTGGCCGGCTGGGGGTGACCTGCCTTTCGGTGCTGGATGAGGTGGTGGAGCTGTTGCAGGGCCAGCTTGGCGCCCGCGCCAAGGAAAAGCGCGCCGCCCAGCATGTGATGGATGCGGATTATTTCCGCCGGATCGATGCCATGCACTACGTGCTGGCGCATGATGACGGCCAGGGTGTAGCCGGCATAGCCCAGGCCGAGGTGTGTTTGGTGGGGGTTTCGCGCTCCTCGAAGACTCCTACCTGCTTCTATCTGGCCAACCGGGGCATCAAGGCGGCGAATGTGCCGATTGTGCCTGGCGCCACTTTGCCGCCGGAGCTGGCTGAGCAGCGCGTGCCGGTGGTGGGGCTGACCATTGATGCGAATGCGTTGATCGAAATTCGCCGGCATCGGCTGCGCTTGATTGGTGCGCATGGGGTGAAGCACGACACCAATGAATATATCGACCCCGAGGCGGTGAAGGCGGAGATTTTGGCCGCGCGACGGCTGTGCAACAGCCATGGTTGGCCGGTGATCGATGTGACACGGCGCAGCATTGAGGAAACCGCCGCAACGGTGCTGCAACTGATGGAAGCCTGGCATGCACGGCGCGGGGCCGCCGAGGCCGCAGGTTCCGCCGACCCGGCGGCGCATGTGTTGGGCGGTGGCGGCTGATGTGGCTGGCGGATGCACCGCCGCTGGTGTTGGCTTCCGCCTCCAGCAGCCGGCGGGCGGTGCTGGCGGGGGCTGGGCTGCCCTTCTCGGCTGAAGCCGCTGCGGTGGATGAGGCGGAACTGAAAGCCGCGGCCAAGGCCGAGGGGATGAGCGCTGGTGAGGCTGCCTTGCTGTTGGCTGGCGCCAAGGCCGAGCGTATTGCCCGGCGCCACCCGGAGGCGCTGGTGATTGGCTGTGACCAGTTATTGGTGTGTGGCGAGCGCTGGTTCGACAAGCCGGTGGATTTGCCCGAAGCCGCCGCGCATCTGCGCGCATTGGCGGGCCAGGCGCATGTGTTGGAAACCGCCATGGTGGTGTGGCGCAACGGGCGGCAGATCTGGCAGCATTTGGAACGACCGCGGCTGGAGATGCGTGCACTCTCTGAGGCGTTCATTGCCGCCTACCTGGCGCTGGAAGGTGAGCAGGTGTTGAGCTCGGTCGGCGCGTATCGACTGGAAGGACCGGGGGTGCACTTGTTCACCACCATCAAGGGTGAACACAGCGCCATTCTGGGGTTGCCCTTGCTGCCGCTGCTGGGATTTTTGCGCCAGCATGCTGTGCTGCGCGGCTGATCGCGGCGGCGTGGTTGTGCATTGCACAAACAGCGTTGACCCGCACCCTGGCAGTTGTGCTAAGCGCCCGCCTCCCCGGCGCTGAGTGGCCGGCTGCAAGGATGATTCATGCCGGCCAGACGATTGCGGCCCGTTGCCATTGTTGGTGCCATTGCCGGTGTGCGCCGGCGTACGCTTGAACCGCGAGGCCACTTGGCGCTGACAGCGGAAAACAATGGTGAGACGCCGTGGTGTGGCCCGGCTGCTGTGGCGCTGGCCACTGGGCTTTCATACCAGGATGCGACGGAATTGCTGCGCCATAGTGCGCCGCCCTGGTACCCTGAGACCGGCCCGATCTCGACCACCTATTGGCGTGACCTACTGGGCGCGCTGCGCCATGCCGGTGTTGAGCATGCGGTGATGGATGCGCGCGAGGATACGCCACGCCAGAGCCTGTTGCGCTTCGTGCGTGGGGCCTTGGCACCTGGGTGGTACCTGTTGCGCGTGACCGACCATTTCCTGTTGCTGCGCCAGCAGGGCCTTGGCCTCGCCACAGTGCATGACAACCACCATTCCGGCGTGCTGCTCAGCGCTGCCACGCATGGCCGGCGCAAGGTGACGCATGTGGCGCAGCTGCTGGGTGGGCCGCTAGTGGCGGCTTGATTCAGGCGAAGCTTTGCTGAAGCCCGCGCAGGTAGCCAATGGCGCGGGCGGCACAGGTGGGACCGTCAGGGTGGTATTCAAACGGCTCCACCCCACATAGTCCGGCATAGCCATGCCGATGCAGTGTGGCCAGGATGGGGCCGAAGCGGTCTGCGCCCTGGCCCGGGGCGCGGCGGTTGCGGTCATTCAGGTGGATATGCGCCAGCAGGCCGGTGGGCAACCAGCGGTCCAGCAGCGTAGTCACTGCCTCGGCTTCGCCATTTCCGGCGGCGCAGACATCCAACATGGTGCGTAGCGCCGGGTTGTTGATGCGCTCCACGATCGCCACACCCTCGGCTACCGTGGTGCACCAACTGGTTTCAGCCGCCGCCAGGGGTTCCAGGCAATAGACCACGCCCGCCGCCGCCGCCCAGGTTCCAGCGCGAAGCATGGCATCCTCGGCGCGGGCGGCATCGCCGGGGCTGACCACCTGGCGGGCACCGGGCGAACCATGCACCAGCACCTGAGCACCCAGTTCGGCCGCGAGTTCAATGAGGCCCTGCATCATGTCCAACGTCTTGCCGCGCAGGGCGGTGTCGTCGGTGGTAATGGACAACCCCTTGGGCGAGACCAACAACCAGTGCAGCGAGGTAATGGGCAGGCCCTGGTCCATCGCCATACGGCGGATTTCCGCCTTGCGCGCCGCCGGCAGCCGATGGGGAGCTTCAAGGTCGAGCGTGAAGGGGGCGATTTCGATGCCATCATACCCCAGGCTGGCAGTGAGCGCGCATTGCTGCGCGAAGGGCAATTCCTTGATGACCTCATTGCACAGCGTCAGACGCATGGTTTGGTGCTCTCCTTGGTCAGGCTTTCCTGCGCTGAAGCGGCCCTGGCGTCCAGGGGTAGGCTCAGTCGGCGGGGTTGAGACGCTTTTCCATCACGCAATAGGTGGGGAAGCAGTAGCCCTCATGGGCGTGCAAGGTGGTTTCCACAAAGCCACAGGCCCTGAACAGGGCCCGATTGTCCAGCAAGGGCAGCCGGACCTTGAGGTGCAGAAAGGGCAAGCCACGCTGGCGAGCTTCCTGCTCCACCGCCGTGATGAGCCGTTGCGCCAGGCCATGGCGCCGTACCGATGCCGCCACGGCCAGACGGCCGAGATAGAGCCCGCCTTCGGCCGGCTGCCACAGCACCACGGCCACCAGGGGGCCCGCCCGTTCAATGCCAAAGCCACCCCCGGCGGCCAGGGCGGCGGCGATACCGGCAGTGGTTTCACGCCCGGCCGAAGCGGGAGGGTCCACCACCTGGCCGGCAAAGCACTCACGGATCAGGGCCGCTGCAGGGGCGGCATCAGCAGGGAGCAAGGCGCGCAACATGCCGACAATCTAGCGCCACGGCATGCGGCTTGCGAGGCCCCTGCCCTGATTTGGTAAAGGATTGCGCCATGCGCCGCCGACCCCTGTTGACTGCCGCGCTTGCAAGCATTGCTGGCCCGTTGCGCGCGCAATCTGCGCCATGGCCCAGCCGGCCGGTGACCATTCTGGTGCCCTATGTGGCAGGTGGGCCTTCCGATACCTTGGCGCGTGCGCTGGCGGCGCCGATGACGGCAGCCATTGGCCAGCCCGTGGTGGTGGAGAACAGGCCTGGCGCAAATGGCGCAGTGGCGGCGCAACTGGCCGCCCGCGCGACGCCTGATGGCCATACGCTCTTCGTTGGCGCCAGCGGGCTGATGACCATCAACCCGTTTGTCATGGCACGGCTGCCCTATGACCCGGTGCGAGATTTCGCACCGCTGACCGTGGCCATTGCCGCGCCCAACCTGCTGGTGGCGCACCCAAGCTTTGAGCCCAAAACAGTGCCAGAACTGATTGCCTGGCTGAAGGCACACCCAAACCAGGCAAGCTATGGCACCAGCGGCATTGGCAGTTCTGAGCACCTGACCATGGAATTATTCGCCCAGGCCACCGGCACGCAACTCACGCACGTTCCCTATGCCGGCAGCGCCGCGGCAGTGACAGACCTGCTGGCCGGGACCACGCAGCTTTCCTTCCTCAACATTGCCTCGGTAGCGCCGCAGGTGCAGGCGGGCGGATTGCGGGCGGTGGCGGTTGGCAGCCTACAACCCCACCCACTATTCCCAACCCTGCCCACGGTGGCGCGGACCCTGCCGGGGTTTGAGGGCGGCAGCTGGCATAGCCTGGTAGCGCCGGCCGCGACACCAGAGCCGCTGCTGGAGCGCATTCACGCCGTGCTGGTCAACTGCCTGCGGCAGCCGGAGGTGGAGGCACGGCTGACTCGGATTGGCTTCAGCGTTGTAGGTTCCAGCCGTGCCGAGATGGCGGCGCGGATAAGTGCCGAATTGACCCGCTGGCAAGGCGTGGTGCGTGCCGCTGGCATTGTGCCGAGCTGAAGTGGCGCCGGGCGAAGCGCTGGCTCAGTGCCGGCGCGCCCCGGCCGCCACCCCTGCCAGCATGGCGGCAAGCAAGCTGGTGAGCTTGTGGTCATTGAACAAGTGCTGCGCTTCCGCCAGCACAGGCGCCAGCTGTGCCGTGGAAAGCGAGAGCAGGGTGGCCGGTGGCGCGGTGCTGGCATGCCGGCGCAGCAGCAAAAGGAATCCTGCCGCCTCAACCAACAAGACAACCGCCAAGGCCAAGGGCGTAAGCGCCGGCCCAAGATTGGGAAACAGCCACGCCCAGAGCGCGGCAAGCAGAAACCCATGCGCGGCCAGCAGCGAAAGACTGATCCCAAGCATGGCCACGGCTGCGCAGCAGGGTTGCCCCTGTGGCTGGGGCGCCTTACTGGCCGCCATGGCCTGCGCGGCCGCCAGCGCCATGGGCAGGAAGCGCTGCACCGGTCAGCGCGTCAGCAGGCGGCCACCGAGGTAGCCAAGGCCGAGCACCACAAGCAGGGTGAGCACAGGCTGTTCCTCGATATGGCGGCCAAGCGCCTTCGCAGTCTTGCAACCCTCCGCAGTGGCGCTGTGATAGAGGCTGGAAGCCTGATCCTCAACCTGCCCGGCGGCACTTTGCACCCCGGCCGCGGCGCTGGACTTGAGGTGCGTGAGCAGGCTGCCGATATCCTGCTTCAGGCTTGCGACATCCTGCTGCAGTGCGGACATGGTCTGGTCATTCGTGGTGCTGGACATGGCATTCTCTCCGACAAATTGGGTTCAGGCGGTTATGGCAGCCGAAGGAGCGAGTACGATCGGTCCGGCATGCATCTCGATGCTTTCGGGCGTGGTTTGGCTGAGCAGGGCCTTCGCCCGTGTCATCTCGGCAGCGGGACCGTGTGCCAACACGAGGAAGCGGTCGGCAGCGATGACGGCTTCATAGGCAATCACGCTGTCCTTCGGCATGCCGAGGCCGAACAGTGCGGCGCCAACAGCGCTGAGCCCGCCAACCACGACGGCACCCTCAACCACTGAAATGGCCATGGAGGCGAGGTAGCCGAGGACAACCACCGGGCCGACAACCGGAACGGTGATGAACAGCCCACCGAAGAACAGGCCCCACAGCCCACCCCAGACCGCGCCGCGCCGGCCCCAGAAGCGAATGCGATCCCCCGTGTTGTAGAATCCGGTGACCACTTCTTCAGTATGGTAGCCACGGCCGATGACGCTGAGATGCCGGATATCGAAGCCGGATTTGGCCAGCTGCTTCACGGCCACCTCGGCCGCCGCATGGTCATGGAATACGGCGATGACGGTATCGGTATTGTTCATGGGAACCCCTGGCAGGATCGTCACAGTGCAGCTTTGACAGGGGCGGTACGGCTGCCGCAGCCCCGGAAACTACTCAGGCTGGCGGCCATGGCTTTCAACGAACCAAAGTTGCTGGTCGATGCCGCGCGAGATTTCGGTGAACAAATCAGCGGTGGCGGCGTCACCAAACTCTCCCGCTTCAGAAATGCCGATGCGGATGGACTGGCCGAAGGCCGCAAGCGCGCCGGCAACGGCGAAGATATGCTGACGCTCGTCGGCGATGCCCAGCGGATAGGGCACCAGGAAGCTGCGTTCCGAGGCCACCTGAATGGTGCCCTGCGCAGTGCCGCCCAGCCCGCCGGTACGCTCAGCCAGTTTGTCGGAATAATCCTCCACGCTGGTGGCCACGCGGTCGAACAATTCATGCACCGCGATGAAGGCCAGGCCGCGCACATTCCAATGCGCCTGCTTGACCTGGCCATGCAGGTCTATCGCCGCGGCAAGGTGTTTGTTGAGCAGGGCAACCGACTGGTTGCGAATGGCCTCGGGGAGCGTGTTGTGGGTGTGCTGCATGGTATGACCTTTCGCGCCGGCAATAGGAGAGAGGCCGTGGCGCAGACCTTGCCCCGCTCGACGCATCCTATTGCCCCGAAGCATTGCCCTGGCAGGGCCGGAATTTACCTACGAACTCGGGAAATTATGCAGTGAAACTAAATAAAATGGTGAATTGTGCTTTGATTAAGGAAAATAAAAATATTCCGCCTTGCTGCTGTGTTACTTCCGAAGCGGGAGACGTTTCCCGGTACGGAGTGCTCCCTTGGCCAACAGCAACCTTCCTACAGTAGCCAACATTCAAGCGCGGCAGCCTGAGGCCAACGTTGCCTTCCCGGTGGTGGCGATAGGTGCTTCGGCTGGAGGGTTGGAGGCATGCAGCAAATTGCTGGATGCCATGCCTGCCAACCCGGGCATGGCCTTCGTGGTGGTGCAGCACCTGGATCCTAATCATGGCAGCCTCCTGGCTGACCTGTTGCAGGCCCACACCAGCATGCCGGTGGCGGAGGCAACGCAGGGCATCCTGTTGGTACGTGACCATGTCTACGTGATTCCGCCTGGGCGATACCTGACCGTGGAGGCCGGCGCCCTGCATTTGGAACCGCCCGCAACAGGCCAGGCCACACGCCTGCCATTCGACCGCCTGCTGCACAGTATGGCGGCTGCCTGCGGGGCATGGGCCGCCTGCCTGGTGCTTTCTGGCAATGGTGCCGATGGCAGCCTTGGCCTCAAGGCCATCAAGGCAGCAAGCGGCCTGGTATTGGCGCAACAGCCCGAGGAAGCCGAGCATGACGGCATGCCGGGCAGTGCCGTGATGAGTGGCGCGGTGGACCAGGTATTGCCGTTGGCTGAAATGCCCCAGGCGCTGATGGCCCATTCTTGGCAGCCGCAGACACCGAGGGAGCCGGCTGTAGACTGGCTGGCTCGCATTGTAGACCTGCTGCGCTCCCGCACGGCGCATGATTTTTCACAGTACAAGCGCGGCACGCTGACCCGACGGGTACAGCGGCGCCTTGGCCTTGCCGGCCTGCTACCCGACGATACCCAGGGCTACCTGGACCTGCTGTCCCGCGATGCGCAGGAGCTTGGCATGCTGGCCAAGGACCTGCTGATTCACGTGACCAGCTTTTTCCGCGACCCAGCCGTATTCGACTACATGGCCACCAAGATTATCCCCGGGCTACTGGCCCGCAGCCAGACGGAACAGCCCCTGCGTATCTGGGTGGCCGGGTGCAGCACTGGTGAGGAAGCCTATTCCCTCGCCATGCTGTTTCGCGAGCAGATGTCGCTGTCGCAGCATCCTGGCAAGTTGCAGATCTTCGCCTCCGATATCGACCCCGATGCGGTGGCCACAGCCCGCGATGGGCTTTACCCGCAGGGTATCGAGGCCGAGGTGTCGCCGGCGCGGATTGCGCGCTTCTTTCAGCATGACGCCTATGGCTGGCGCGTGCGGCCGGAGTTGCGCTCGGCGGTGGTGTTTACCGTACAGGATGTGTTGACCGACCCTCCCTTCTCCAGGCTCGACCTCATCTCCTGCCGCAACATGCTTATCTACCTGCGGCCGGAAGCGCAGGAGACCGTGCTGGCCAATTTCCACTTTGCGCTTGGCCGGGGTGGGCTGCTGTTGCTGGGCAGCGCGGAATCGGCAGGCAATGCCGAAGGCCGCTTCGAGTTGGTGGGCAAGGCTGAACGACTGTACCGCCAAATTGGCCGCCGCCGTGCCGCCGATGTGGGCTTGCCCTACCCCATGGTGGATGGCCCGCGCGGCGTGTTGCGCGCTGGTGCCGGGCGCGGCGCCGCGCGGCATGGCGCCCTGGCCGAATTGTGCCGGCGGCTGGTGGCAGAAGCCTATTCGCCGGCTGCGGTGCTAATCAACCAGCAGCATGACTGTCTGTATTCGCTGGGGCCGATTGAGTGCTACCTGCGCGTGGCGCCCGGCCACCCAACGCATGATCTGTTGGCCATGGCACATGAGCGCCTGCGCGGCCGCTTGCGCGCCGCCATTCAGCAGGTGGCGGAAACCCGGATGCTGGTGGTGGTGACCAGTGGTGACGGTGACTTCAACATAGAACTGCGCCCAGCGACCACCGAGGGCGAGGACCTTGTGCTGGTTTGCTTCGTTGACATTCCCCGGGCGCTGGTGCGCACGGCCCAGGATGTACCGCCACTGGACCTGCCGCGGGTGACGGCGTTGGAACGTGAGTTGACAACGGCGCGTGCTGAACTGAGCGGTGCCGTGCATGAGTTGCAGGTGGCGCGCGAGGACCAGAAGGCGATCAATGAGGAAGCGCGGTCAGTCAACGAGGAATTCCAGTCCACGAATGAGGAATTGTTGACCTCCAAGGAGGAATTGCAGTCACTCAATGAGGAGTTGACTGCGCTGAACGGCCAGTTGCAGGAAACCCTGGAGCGCCAGCGTACCACCTCCTCGGACCTGCAGAACGTGCTCTACAGCACCGAGGTGGCGACCCTGTTTCTTGATAATGAGATGCGCATCCGCTTCTTCACGCCGGCGACGCGCGCATTGTTCAACGTGATACCAACCGATGTGGGCCGGCCGCTTGCCGACCTGACACCACTGGCGGTGGACAGTGCCCTGCAGGAGGATGCAGTGGCGGTGCGGCAAAGCCTGCAGCCGATTGAGCGGGAGATTGAGGCCAGTGGCGGTACCTGGTTCAACCGCAGGATGCTGCCTTACCGCACGCATGACAATACCGTGAGCGGCGTTGTGGTAACCTTCACTGACATCACTGAGCGGAAGCACCACAGGGAAGCCCTGCAGGCAGCGCAGGAGCAGGCCGAGTTGGCCAATCGCGCCAAGTCCCGCTTTCTTGCCGCTGCCAGCCATGATTTGCGCCAGCCACTGCAAACCCTGCTGCTGCTGCAGTCGCTGTTGACCGACATGGTGGAAGGTGAAGCGGCGCTGAAGGTGGTAGCGATGCTGGACCCCACCTTGAATGCCATGACCGGCATGCTGAACGCGCTGCTCGATATCAACCAGATTGATGCCGGTACGCTGCGCTGCAAACCGGTGCCCTTTCGCATTGGTGACCTGCTGGCGCGTTTGCATGACGAGTTCGCCTATCATGCCAAGGCGCAGGGGTTGGAATTCAGGTTGATGTCCTGCGGCGCCACTGTCCTCAGTGATCCGCGCCTGTTGGAGCAGATGCTGCGCAACCTGCTTTCCAATGCGCTGAAATACACCACCAAGGGCAAGGTGCTGGTAGGCTGCCGCCGGCGCGGTGCCACATTGGTGGTGGAGGTGTGGGATACCGGCATCGGCATTCCCAGAGACCAGCTGGACGCAATCTTCAACGAATACCACCAGTTGGACAACGCAGCGCGAGAGCCTGGGCGCGGGCTTGGGCTCGGGCTCTCCATCGTGCAGCGGCTTGGCAAGCTGCTTGGCCATGCGGTGCAGGTCCGTTCAGACCAGCACCACGGCTCCTGCTTCACTGTGGTGTTGCCCTTGGCCGAGGCGGGTCCTGGGCAAGGGGCCAGCCTGGCGCTGCCGCGCAGCGTCCGGGCCAAGGACGAGGGCGTCATTCTGCTGGTCGAAGACAACGCGGAATTGCTGGCCTTACTGGCGCAGCTGCTGCGCGCCGCTGGGCATGAGGTAGCGACCGCGCTGGATGGCGTGGCAGCACTGAAGCTGGTGGCTGATGGGGTCGTTCGCCCCGATCTGTTGCTCTCGGACTTCAACCTGCCGAATGGGCTGAATGGCCTGCAACTTACCATGCGGCTGCGCAGCGCCTTACATCTGGACCTGCCGGTCATCATCCTGACCGGCGATATTTCCACCGAAACGCTGCGCGACATAGCGCGCCAGGGTTGCGTGCACTTGCACAAGCCGGTTACCGCCCAGGCGATGACCCAAGCCGTGCGCACGCTGTTGCTGGCCGCCGCTGCACCGCCGCAGGCGTTGTTGGCTGCGCCCGCGCCCGGCGTTGCCTCGGCGCGCATCTACCTGGTGGATGACGATACCCTGATGCGCACGGCAATGCGCGAAGTGTTGCAGCAGGCGGGCTGGACCGTACTGGACTTCGCGGCCTGCGAAGCCTTCCTTGCCGCCTATCAGCCAGGAGGCGAAGCCTGCCTGCTGCTTGACGCCTATTTACCTGGCATGTCCGGCATGCAGTTGCTGCAGCGCATGGCTGTGGCGGGACCGCATTTGCCCACCATCATGATGACCGGCAACAGTGACGTGCCAATGGCGGTGGAAGCAATGCGGGCAGGTGCGGCAGACTTCATCGAGAAGCCCATGCACCGCGAGGAATTGCTTGCCAGCATCAGCCACGCGCTCGAACTGTCGCGTGATTCGGGCAAGCGTCAGGAATGGCAGGAAACCGCGGCGAAACAGGTGGCGCAGCTGACCCTGCGGCAACGCCAGGTGATGGAAATGGTGCTGGCCGGCGCGCCGAGCAAGAATATCGCGGCGGACCTTGGCATCAGCCAACGCACTGTGGAAAACCATCGCGCGGCCATCATGCACAAGACCGGGTCGAAGTCGCTGCCTGCCCTGGCGCGGCTGGCACTGGCAGCAATGGTCGAGCGACGTTAACGCCGCCCGACCTGGTCGTTCAGCCGCGCGGCGAAGCCAGCGGCGGGCGCCCGGTGCGGAACACAGCATCGGCGCCCCGCTTCTGCGCCTCTGACATAGTAGCGTAGAGCAAGCCAAAGCTCGCTCCCAGCTTGACCAATTCCTGCGCGTGCAGCTCGGAGATTTGTGCGTAGTCGACCATGTTCTCGGCGGCGGTCATGTTGGGCAGCCGGCTGCCACGCAGGTGGAAGCGCGCATGCAGTTCGGTGGCGTTCTCGCGCGTCTGCCTGGCGAATTCTTCCCATTGGGGTTGCTGGGCCGGGGTGATGGCAAGCTGGGTGTGTAACTGGGCCAGATGGCGCTCCATGTTCTGGGCCATCTGCGCTGGGGTAAGGCTACGCTCCCGTTGATGGGTGGGCGTGGGTGGCGCAGCAACTGGGCTGCCCTGCGCCATGGCATTGATGGGCAGCATGACGCCGAGCATCAGCAGCATTCGCAGTGAGGGCATGGAGATGCTCCGGTAGGGTGGGGGTTTGAGATGGCAGTGCATCGGGCGCGCCTAGCGACCGTAGTAGTAGGCTGGTGGCGGCCCACCGTAGTAGCCGCGCCTGGCAGGCGGGTAGTAGACCGGCGGCGGTGGCGCGTAATACCGGCCCTGGCCCAGAACGGCGCCACCAATGATGGCACCCAACCCAAGACCCAAGAGCGCACCGCCAAATTGGCCGCCATCGCCGCGTCCGCGCCCATCGTCTCGGCCGCCGCCACCGCGGGGACCTCCGCCATGCTGGGCGGCTGCGAGCGGGATGGCCAGTGACAGGGCCATGGCAACGGAGAGCGCCGCCAGAAGCCGCGGATGCCTTGGCCTGATCGCGCATGCAGTGGCAGTGAGGAGTTGATTTGCCATGGGACCTCTGGCGACCTGCTGGTGAACTGACCGGAGGGATTTGGGCAGCACCGGTGCTCAAACGAGGATCGGAAATTACGCAGCAAGCAGGGCGCCATGCTGTTGGCGCGGGGCCCTGCTGGCTGGGTGTTTTCCGACGCTGCCTTGGCCCGTTGAGGCACGCCTAGAAGGAGAGTGTCACCCGAAGAGGAACGCTCTCATGCCGCATACCGTCACGCACCCCGCCAGTACTGATCACACCAAGGCCGCGCTGCACAGCGCTGCCTCGGCACATCATCACCTGGAAGCCGCCAACAGCCACGCCAATGGCAAGCCGCAGGACGCCAAGACCCACGCCACTGCGGCGCAGGAACACGGCGCCAAGGCCGAGAAGCACAGCGCGGCGGCGCACGCTGCCACCCACAAATAGCCACGCCTCGGGGGCCGCATTGCGGCCCCCTTCCCGGCAACATTGGTGAAGGAGATGACGATGCCGACTTCCCCCGGCGCTATTGCCAGGGTGGCGGTGCTGTTCGGTTTCAGCCTGTTGGCTGGATGCGCGAGCAACACAACACCGCCCATGGCCGCTGCCGTGCCGTACAACCCGCCGCCGGTTGCGTTGACCACTGCGCCGGCCAATGAGGTTGTTTGGTACCATGTGAACTTTGCCACTGGCAGCAGCACGATTGATGCCGAAGGCCGTGAGGTGGTGGACCGTGCCGCCGGCCTGATGAGTACCAGCCCCATGCTACTCGCCACAGTGGTTGGCCGAACTGATCCCGTAGGCACCGATGCCGAAAACATGCGTCTCTCGCGCAACCGGGCACTGGCGGTGCGGCGCGCCTTGCTGGCAACCGGCAAGGTGACCGCGAAGCGCATTGAAACGCGCTGGACCGGCATGCGCCGGCAGGGTGATTTGGTGCCACCTGACATGGCTGATGCCAGCAGCCGCGCAGCCGATATCGGCCTGCACTGAAGGGGCGCTGGCCCAAACGGCAGCAGCGGCCCTGTTGAAAAGTGCCACCTTCGTCGCGCCTTGCCTCTAAACCTTAGGAACCTCCCCCATGCGCTCAAATCTTCCGCCGATGCTCACCCTGCTGGCTCTGCTGTTCGCGGTGCCGCTGTTGGCTGCCTGCAACACCACGGAGGGTGCTGGCCGCGATCTTTCGGCGGCGGGCCGTGCCGTGACGAACAGCGCCGAGAAGCACTCGCCCTAGGCATCAGGCCGGCCTGGCCCAACACCCGAAACGTTGAGGAGCGCCGGCAGTCTGTCGGCGCTCCTTTCGCTGTTCAGGTCGCTGCCAGATGCTCAGCGCAAGCTCAGCAAAAAGGGGTGGCAGCCTGCGCCGCCACCCCGTTGGCAATGATCAGTTCTGCGTGCGGTAGTGGAACACCGGGCGGTTCTGCAGGGTATCCTTGGTGGCGCCTGCCAGCATCCAGTGGCCCTCGGGCGCCACGAAGCGCAGCTCGGCGAAGGGGAGCGAGACAAGGCGCTCACCCATGCCGAGGAAGCCGCCAACCGAGATGACCGCGGTCAGCACGGTGTTGCTGCTGGTGACCAGAAGCTCCTCGATCTCGCCGATCGACTCACCCCTTTCATTATACACGTGCGAGCCGATTATCTTGCTGGCGCGCTCCCGCAGCAGGATCAACTGCTGGGCGGTGGGTGGGCCGGTTACGCGGTCCACCGCGCGCGAAACCATGTTGCTGCCTGGTGCCACGGCAGGCGGCGTGCCCTGGCCGAAGGCCAGCAGCGGTGCGCTGACAAGGGCAGCGGTAAGCATTGGGAAGGTGAAGCGCATGGGTTGATTCCTTGCTGAGAGGGACGCCAGGCAGCGTGACTGCCTGGCATGAACGGTAAGGGAGACGGCGTCGCGCGGTTCAGCGCAGCACAATCTCAACGCGCCGGTTCTGCGGCTCGCGCACGCCGTCGGCCGTTGCCACCAGCGGGCGGCTTTCACCGAAGGCCGCGACGCTGATGGCGCCGCGCTCCACACCCTCGGCCATCAGGCCAGCGGCCACCGCATCGCCACGCTGTTGCGAAAGGCGCTGGTTGTAGGTTGCATCGCCCGAGCGATCAGCGTGGCCGGCCACTTCAATACGCGTCACACTCGCTGCCCGCGCGTTGTTGGCGGCCAGCTTGATGATCTCCCGCGCGCGGCTGGTCAGCTCGGCGCGATCCCAATCGAAGAACACGAGGTAGGTGCGTGCCACGCCAGGGGCCTGCACCACGGGCTGCATCGGCGCCGAAACCGGGGCGGGGGTGGGTGCCGGGGTGTTGAAGGCGTAGCGGAAGCCGATCAACGCGCTGATGTTTTCATTGGCCGGCTTGACCTTGCCAAAGCTGGTGGTGGTGACGCCACTACCCGAGGTGGAGAGGACGCTGGCCCGCAGCGCTGGTTCCAGCGTGGCATAGTAGCGCGCCTCGGTGGTGAGGGAGAGACCGGGCATGACCGAGGCCAGGCTGAAGCTGACACCGGCAATGGCCTGGTAGGCAAAGGCGCCGGCGGTATCGGCAATGCGCAGCTGCGCCTGCGGGCCAGGGCCAAAGCCGCTGGCGCGCACCTTTTGCCAATCGCTCCAGCCCCAGCCAACGCCCACGCCAACATAGGGCGTGATGTTCGGCATCAGGCCGTTGAAGTCGTAGAAGAGGTTGGCCATGCCGCCATAGGTGCGCATGTAGCCCTGGTTGCGGCTGGCGGTAACACCACCCAGGCTGATGCGGCGCACATCATTGTAGCGGAAATTGCCTTCCAACTCGGCTCGCACGCCGTTGCCGAAGCCCCAGCCCATGCTGAGCATGGCGACCAGGCCGACATCGTCAGCCTTCACCTTGACCGGAATGCTGCTGTGGATGGCCTTGCTGGGCGTACGGAAATTTGCCCCGACGCCGCCGGCAACATAGAGGCCGGAAACAGGCTGTGCGAAGGCGGCGGCCGGCACCGCCAGCAGCATGGTGCTGGCGAGAAGCATTGCACGCATGGGAAAATCCATCTGTTCGTGCGGCGGGTGCACGCCAGGGCCGGCGTTTCCGCGCGCATTGTGTCAGGTGGATCTATCCATTCGCTCCGGCGTCCGGCAGCGCCGGAAACTACTCAGGCCGGCGCGGTAGTGCCGCGACCCAGGGTACAAAACAAAAAATGCCCACCACCGGACTCGAACCGGTACACCCTTGCGAGTTGCAGATTTTAAGTCTGCTGCGTCTACCATTCCGCCAGGCGGGCGTGCTGCGGATTAATTACGCCAAGTGTAGCGCGGCGTGTAGCCCAGCAAGCGTTGTGCCTTCTCGATGCTCAACAGCGTCTCATGCTCGCCCAGGTCGGGGCGCAGGGGCACGCCGGGGTAGCTCTCGGCCATCAGGCTGGCGCTGCTGCGCCGCATCAGCGTATCGGCGGCGGCAATGGTGAAGGCATCGGCGCCCGGCACATCGGCTTCCAGCGCCAGCCGGCAGGCCTGGCCCACATCGCGGCTGTCCACCCAGCTCCACATGTTCCACGCGCGCAGCCTGGGGTCGGCCTGGAAGCCGGGGATTAGCGCGTAGTCGGCTTCCTCCAGAATGTTGGAAATCCGCAGGCCGACGAAGCGCGTGCCCGGGTTCCAGCGGTGCATTTCTTGCGCCATGCGCTCGCACAGCGTCTTGGCCAGGGCGTAGCCGCTTTCCGGCACCAGCGGGTGGTCCTCCGTCACCGGGGCAAACAGCGGCGGCGAGCGAGTCAGCGGCAGGCCGTAGGTGGTCTCGGACGAAGCCCAGACCACGCGTGAAAGCCCCACCGCAGTGGCGGCGCTGAACACATTGTAGGTGGTCATCAGGTTGTTCTGGAAAGTCACCGCATCTGGCGCCAGGCCCGGCGCGGGAATCCCGGCCATGTGGATGACGGCGAAGGGCGTGCCCAGCGGGTCGCGCCGGCGGTCCACAATGCCGGCAGCTTTGCGCAGGCAGTCCGTCGTCTGGCCCAGATCATTAAGGTCGGCACGCATGAAGTGGCAGAGCGTCTCGTGCGGTGGCTCGCGGTCCACATTCATCACGGTATAGCCGTGCGCCAGCAATTCCTTGATGGCGGCGCGCCCAGCCTTGCCGCTGCCACCCGTGACCACCACGCTTTTATCGTCAGACATCCGCTGCCCAGCGCGTCAGCGCCGCCTCCTGCCATTCCATCCCAAGCCCTGGCCGTTCCGGCACCTGAGCGAAGCCATTCTGCACTGCAAGTGGCTGCTGCAACAGCGGGCCGGCCACGTCCAAATGCTCCAGCAGATGCGCCGTTGGGGTGCCGGGCAGCAATTGTGCGCTGGCCTCGATGAAGATGTGGCTCGACATCGGGGTGCGATGCGCCGCCGCCAGCGTGGCGGCCTGTTGCCAGCCGGTGACGCCGCCAATCTTCATCGCATCCGGCATGCACAAATCCACCGCCCCGGCGGCCAGGGCCCGGGCCATGCCCTTGGGTCCCCACCAATTCTCACCGCCCTGCACCGGTACGCGCAGCTGGCTGCGCAGCTGGGCCAGACCGGCATCGTCATCCACTGGCAGCGGCTCCTCCAGCCAGCGCACATCCAGCGCCTGCAAGGCCAGGCCCCGATGCTCGGCCTCGGGTCGGGTCAGGCCCTGGTTGTAGTCCACCAGAATCTCCACGGCCGGCCCCACGGTGCTGCGCACGGCGCGCACCGTGTCCAGGTCATCCTCCAGCCGGGCCTGGCCCAGCTTGAACTTCACCGCCCGGGCGCCGAGCGTGGCGATGGCGGTGCCGGCTTCCTCGGCCAGCATGGCGGCGCCCCAGCCGCGCAGGCTGGCGTAGATGGCCAGCGGTCGGGGCTCTGCCCCCAGCAGCCGGCACAGCGGCAGGCCCTGGGCGCGGGCCAGCGTGTCCCACATCGCCATGTCCAGGCAGGAGAGGGCGATCTGCACCAGACCCTCGGTGCCCAGAATGCGAAAGCTGTTGTGCAACTCATGCCACAGCGTGGCCGGGGCCAGGGCGCGGTCCGCCAAGGTGGCGCCGATATTGCGCACCAGCGCCGCCGTGGCCCCCAGCGCAGCTGGGGTATAGGGGAAGACATAGGCGTTGCCGCAGGGGCCTTCCCGCGTTTGCACGCTGGCCAGCACCAGTGGTGCGCGGGGGATGACGTTGAGGCTGTTGCGCAGCGGCGGGTCCAGCGGCGCATCAACCGCGCGCACGCTGATGGATTGAATGGTCAGGCTCATGGCGCCCCCTCTTGTTGCCGGCAGCTTGCGCGTCGGCGGGGCTGGCGCCAAGCGGCTCAGGCGCTGGTGGCGCCGTAGCCCAGCACCATGCGGCGCAGCAGGTCAGGCGCCGCCACGCCGCCGCTGGCCTGGCCCTGCTGGCCCAGCAACTGCGCATCCAGCGGCGTGGCGCCCCGGCGCTGGCGGGCGCGGTCCAGCATGCGGTCAAGGGCGGTGCCGAACTCGGCCTGGCTCAGCTGGCCATCGGCATTGCTGTCCAGGCTGCGGAAGGCGGCGGCCACGGCGCTGCCGGTGGCGGTACTGGTTTGCCCGGCAGCATTTGCCAGCCCCGGCAGGTTCTGCAGCGCCGCCTGCCATTGCCCGGCGCCGATGCGGCTGGCGCC
>CANFIE010000011.1 GCA_947446625.1 Acetobacteraceae bacterium
TACTGGCAGGTGGAGCTGGCTTCCGGCGCGCGGGTTTGGCTGTGCCGCAGCGGCGAGCGCTGGCTGGTGCATGGCCATTTGCCATGAGCTATGCGGAGGTGGCCGCATGTTCCAATTTTTCACTGTTGGATGGGGCGAGCCATCCGGCGGAATTGGTGCTGGCGGCCCAGGCGCTGGGCCATGCCGGGCTGGGGATTTGCGATACCAACAGCCTGGCCGGGGTGGTGCGTGGCCATGTGGTGGCCAAGGCGGCGGGGCTGCCCTTTGTGGTGGGGTGCCGGCTGGTGCTGCGCGATGGCAGCGCCTGGCTGGCCTGGCCCAGCGACCGCGCCGCCTATGGCCGGCTGACCGCCTTGCTCTCGCAGGGGCGGATGCGGGCGCCGAAGGGCGAATGCCAGTTGGAGCGGGCCGAATTATTCGCTGCCGCCGAGGGGCTGGTGCTGGCGGCGCTGCCGGGCGCGGTGCCGGATGCGGCGCAATTGCGCGCCGATGCCCAGGCGCTGCGGGGCCGGCTGGCGCTGCCGCTGCTGCTGGCGGTGGCCTGTACCTACCGGGGTGAGGACCAGGCCCGGCTGGATCAACTGGCGGCGGTGGGGCTGCCGCTGCTGGCGACGAATGACGTGCGCTACCATGCCCCAGGGCGGCGGCGGCTGGCCGATGTGCTGGCCGCCATTCGGCTGGGCTGTACCGTGGATGCGCTGGGCCATGCCGCGGAGCCGAATGCCGAGCGGTACCTGAAGCCGGCGGCCGAGATGGCGCGGCTGTTTCGGCGCCACCCCGAGGCGCTGGCCAATAGCCTGCGGGTGTTGCAGGCGGCGCGCGGGTTTTCGCTGGATGCGCTGCGGTTTGAATATCCTGAGGAGATTTTGGAACCAGGCCGCACCGCGCAGCAGAGCCTGGTGGGCCGGGTGGCGGCGGCGCTGGAGGAGCGCTGGCCGGGCGACAGTGCGCCCGAGGCGATCCGCGCCCGGTTGCGGCATGAGCTGACGCTGATAGAGCAGCTGGGCTACGCGCCGTATTTCCTGACCGTGGACCAGATTGTGCGCTTTGCGCGTGGCCAGGGGATTTTGTGCCAGGGGCGCGGCTCGGCGGCGAATTCCACCGTTTGCTACGTGCTGGGCATTACCGCCGTGGACCCCGAGAAGCACGACCTGCTGTTCGAGCGCTTCGTTTCCGCCAGCCGGGATGAGCCGCCGGATATCGACGTGGATTTCGAGCATGAGCGGCGCGAGGAGGTGATCCAGCACATTTATGCGCGGTATGGCCGGCAGCGTGCCGCCATTGTCGGCACTGTCATCCGCTTCCGTTCGAAGTCCGCGGTGCGGGAGGTGGGCAAGGTGCTGGGGCTTTCCGAGGATGTGACCGCCCGGCTGGCCGCCGCCACCTGGGGCAGCGGGCGGGACCGCAGCCTGGCCGAGCTGGTGGCCGCCGAGGGGCTGGACCCGGGCGACCCGCGGCTGGGCATGGCGATTGAGCTGGCCGAGGAGATCCGGGATTTTCCGCGCCATCTGGCGACGCATGTGGGCGGCTTTGTCATCACGCGCGGGCCGCTGGTGGAAACCGCCGTGGTGGGCAATGCCGCCATGCCCGGGCGCACGGTGCTGGAGTGGGACAAGGACGATATCGACGCGCTGGGGATGATGAAGGTGGATATCCTGGCGCTTGGAATGCTCTCATGCCTGCGCCGGGGGTTTGATTTGCTGCGCCGGCATCACCGGCTGGCGCTGGGCCTGGCCGACCTGCCGCGTGACTGCGCCGAGACCTACGCCATGCTGCGCCGGGCCGACAGCGTGGGGGTGTTCCAGGTGGAAAGTCGGGCGCAGATGAACATGCTGCCCCGGCTGCGCCCGGAGAAATTCTACGACCTGGTGGTGCAGGTCGCGATCATTCGGCCCGGGCCGATACAGGGTGACATGGTGCACCCGTATTTGCGCCGGCGCTGGGGTGAGGAAGCACCGGTTTATCCACGGCCGCACCCCGAGCACGGCCCGCCCGACGAGTTGGAGAAGGTGCTGGGCAAGACGCTGGGCGTGCCGCTGTTTCAGGAACAGGCGATGCGGGTGGCGATTGTGGCGGCCGGCTTCAGCGCCGATGAGGCCGACCGGCTGCGCAAATCCATGGCCACCTTCAAGCAGACCGGCGGGGTGAGCGCGTATCGCGACAAGCTGGTGGGCGGCATGACGCGGCGTGGCTACGACGCCGAGCTGGCCGAGCGGGTGTTCAAGCAGATTGAGGGGTTTGGCAGCTATGGCTTCCCGGAAAGCCATGCCGCCAGCTTTGCGCAGCTGGCTTATGCCTCGGCCTGGATGAAGCGGCACCATCCGGCGGTGTTTGCCGCCGCGCTGCTGAACAGCCAGCCGATGGGGTTCTACGCCCCGGCGCAGATTGTGCGCGATGCGCGCGAGCATGGCGTGACGGTGCGGCCGATAGATGTGAACCACAGCGCCTGGGATTGCGGGCTGGAAGCCGAGGCGGCGAGTGCCGAGGGGCTGGCGCTGCGGCTGGGGCTGCGCCTGGTGGTGGGGCTGGCCACCGAGGATGGCGCGGCGGTGGTGGCGGCGCGGCACAGCGGCAATGGCGCGCCTTTTGGCAGCGTGGAGGAATTGGCGCGGCGCGCCGGGGTGGGGCGGCCGGCGCTGGAGGCGCTGGCGGCGGCCAATGCGCTGCGCAGCCTGGGCAGCGGGCGGCGCCTGGCGCTGTGGGATGCGGCGGCGGTGGAGCGGCGCGGGGCCAGCGCCGGGCCGCTGTTCGACTTTGCCGCCCAGGACGCGCCGTTATTGGCGGAACCCGCGCCGCTGCTGCCGCCGGAAGGCGAGGGCGAGGCGGTGGTGGCGGATTACCGGGCCGCCGGGCTGACCTTGCAGCGCCACCCCCTGGCCGTGCTGCGGCCCAGGCTGGCGGAACTGGGGCTGCAGGATACCCGGCACCTGGGCCGGCTGCGCCAGGGCAGTTGGTTGAAGCTGGCCGGGTTGGTGCTGATGCGCCAGCGGCCCGGCACCGCCAAGGGCATCATCTTCGTGACGCTGGAGGATGAGCATGGCCAGGCCAATATTGTGGTGTACGCCCAGATTGCCGAGCGCGACCGCGCTGCGCTGGTGGGCGCCCGGCTGCTGCTGGTGGAAGGCCGGGTGGAGCGCGAGGAGGAACGCGCCGAGGTGCCGGTGATTCATCTGATTGCGCGGCGGCTGCAGGACCGTTCCGACCTGCTGGCGGGGTTGCGGGAGGTGGTGGAGAGCGACGCGGCGGCGCAGCCACAATTGGGCCGGAGCCGGGATTTCCGCTGATGGGCAGGCTGGCGCGGCGGCGCCAAAGCCGGGATAAAACGGTAAATTGCATTTTGAGCAAGAATTACACGAATTGAACTTTGAAGGCGTGCCGGCAGCACTCTCTTTTGCTTCAATGCATTATAGTATAAGAAGAAAAAATGAGTCTTGCCAGATTTAAGGATGCGCAGGCCAAGCCGCTGCTCGTCTCCGACGCGCAGAACCCGCGCCGAACCTTTCGGGCGCTGGAGGATATGGGGCTGGCCTTCAGTCGCTGGCGCCTGCCGATGGCCCTGGCCATGCTGGACATTCGCAACCGTTACCGCGGCTCCGTGCTGGGGCCAATGTGGCTCACCCTTTCCACTGTGATAACGTTCGTTGCGCTGGGGCTGCTGTACTCCACGCTGTTCAAGATGGAGTTGCACGACTACCTGCCCTTCCTGGTCGTCAGCATGATTCTGTGGAACGTGCTGTCGCAGGTGGTGAGCGAGGCCACCGCCGCGCTGACAGCGGCCGAGGGCATCATTCGGCAGATGCCGCTGCCCTACACCGTGCATGTGCTGCGCTGCCTGATCCGCAATGCCGTGGTCGCGGCGCATAGCCTGCCGCTCATCCTGGTGGTGTTCTGGCTGTTCGACACCGTTCCAGGGCTGGGTGCCTTGATGGCGCTGCCTGGCCTAGTGCTGTTCTGCCTCAACGCCTTCGCGGCGGTCATGTTTCTCGGCATGCTCTGCGCCCGCTTCCGAGATATCGGGCCCATCGTCGCAACCGTGATGCAGTTGGCCTTCTTCATTTCCCCGGTGATCTGGAAGCCCGAGCTGCTGGGACCACAGCAATACCTGCTGGTTCTCAACCCCTTCTACGACCTCATGGAAGTGGTGCGCGGCCCCTTGCTGGGGGCGCCGCCCTCCTGGCCGATATGGGCGGCGGCGATGCTGTTCACGGCAATGAATTGCGCGATGAGCTTTGTGTTCTTTGTCCGTTTCCGCAGCCGCATTGCCTTCTGGGTGTAATCATGCCGCATATCCTGGCAGAGCGGCTTTCGATCGCTTTTCCGCTGTACCATGTGGGGGCGCGTTCGCTGAAGAAGCGCCTGCTTTCGGCAACGCCGCTGCGGCTGCGCACCGATGACAGCAATCGGGTTGTGGTGGCCGCGCTCAATGAGTTGACCTTCAGCATCCAAAGTGGCGAGCGCGTTGCCTTGGTGGGCCGCAATGGCGCCGGCAAGTCCACGCTGCTGCGCACGCTGGCGGGGGTGTTTGAGCCCGTTGCCGGCCGGCTGGAGATTGCCGGCAGCATTGGCTCGTTGATCGACCCTGCCGCCGGCATGGACCTCAATGCCACCGGGCGGGAGAATATCCTGCTGAGCGGCTTGTTCCGCGGCCTGGACGACAAGGCCTGCGCCGTCATGGCGGAAGAGGTTGGCGCCTTCAGCGGCCTGGGGGAGTTCCTGGATGTGCCGGTGCGGAGTTATTCCGCCGGCATGCAGGTGCGGCTTTCCTTCGCCATGGCCACGGTGAACCAGCCAGACGTGTTGCTGATGGATGAGTGGTTCTCGGCTGGCGATGCCGACTTCATGGCCCGGGCCGACAAGCGGCTGGAGGAAATGGTGCAGCAGGCCGAGATCCTGGTGCTGGCCAGCCATAACATGCGAGCTGTGCGCGCCTGGTGTACCCGCGCGATCCGGCTGGAAGGCGGCCGCATTGTTGAGGATGGCCCGGTCGAGCAGGTGATCGGCAAGCTGTAGGCGCGGTTTCGGCCGTGCCTTGCCGCCGGCTACCGGGGCGATGCCAGCGACGGAATGGCATGAGCAGCAATAATTTACTTCTGAAGAGTTTTTGTGTTTAATTAAGTATAAAGCATTGTTCTGGTTTTATCATTTATTATGATCTTGTTTTTTGTATTTATTGAATATAAATTCTGCCTGTTGGCGTGCTGGAAGTCTCAGATTTTCTGCGCCTTCCTGATCTCGCCGGAAGGGAATTCGGTGACATCTCACCAGGGCATTGCAGTATTTACGATTTGCTTTAGCAATTATATTGCACAGGCAGATGTCCTGGCCCAGTCCTTGGCGGCGCAGCACCCTGGTTTGTCGTTGACCGTCTTCGTGATGGACCCCGAAAACAACGTGGGAACCAGGCCTGCCCTTGCCAGGCTGCTGCCGGCGGAGACCCTGTTCACGCGGCAGGAATGGAACCACCGGCGTTGCCGCTACAGCGTTGTCGAGTTGTCCACCAGCATCAAGCCGGCCTGCTTCCGCCACCTGCTGGATGCCGGAGCGCGCATGGCGATCTACCTCGACCCGGATATCCGCCTGTTTGCACCGCTGGATTTCCTGTGGCGAGAGGGGGCCGCCAGCCTGACGCTGAGACCGCATATCCTCAGCCCGCTGCCGCAGGATGAATGCCGGCCCGCCGATCTCAACATCCTGCAGGCTGGGTTGTACAATCTGGGCTTCGCCGCGTTGCGGAACACGCCGCAAAGCCTGGCCCTGCTGGACTGGTGGGACAGCCAACTGCACAGCATGTGCCTGGAGGATGTGCGCGAAGGCGTGTTCACCGACCAGAAGTGGATGGATTTCGCACCGCTTTTCGTGGCCGACACGCTGATTCTGCGGCATGCTGGCTGCAACGTGGCCTACTGGAACCTGCATGAGCGCACCCCGCTGCGGCAGGACGACCGCTGGCGAGTGCGTGGCCCGGATGGCGCCATGGACGACCTGGTGTTTTTCCATTTCAGCGGCTTCAGCGCTCAGGACAGCCGGCTTTCCCACCATGAAAGCCGGTTTGGCCGCACCCCGCCCGGCGATACCGCCGTGTTGCTCGCCGGATACGCCCAAGCCCTGCTGGCCGCCGGCTATGCCGGGCTGAGCCGCCGGAAGCCGGAGCCGCCACGCTTTGCCGATGGCGTGGCCTGGGATGAGATTTGCCGCAGCCTCTATCGGCAGGCGCAGGCCGAGGATGTGCCGGTTGGTGATCCGCTGGAGGACACCGCCTTCCTCACCTGGGCGGCCGGCAGTGCCGAGGGCGATAGGGCCAGCCGCTATCTGCGCGCCGTGCTGCGGTTGCGGCCCGATGTTGCCGAGGCCTTCGCCGATGGGCTGGACCAGGCCGGGCTGGAAGCCTGGCTGAACGGGCAGGGCCGCCGCGACATGGGGCTGGACCCGGCCTTGCTGCAACGGCTGGGGGCGGTGCGCGCCGCGGTGCCGCCGGCGGTGCATGTGGTTGGCTACCTGCGGGCGCATCTGGGCGTGGGAGAAGCGGTGCGCAACAGCATTGCGGCGCTGCGCCGTGCCGGGGTTGCGGTGGTACCACATGATGTCTCGGGCCAGACCGACAGCCCGTTGGGCAGCTATCCGGCCACGGCCACGGCCACGGCCATGGCCGGCGGCGCGGCGCCGCGCCTGGCGCTGATTGCCTGCAATGCGGATGCGCTGCCGAGCCTGTTGCCGGCGCTGCCGCCCGCCGTACGCGAGGCCTACAGGATAGGCTGCTGGTACTGGGAAGCCCCCGAATTCCCCGAAGCCTGGTGCGACCGCTTCGAGTTGGTGGACGAGGTCTGGGCAACCACCGAGTTCATCGCCGCCGCCCTGCGCGGCAAGGCCACGGTGCCGGTGGCGGTGGTGCCGCCCATGGTGGCGCCGCCCCCCATGGCCGCCGACCGCGCCTGGCTGGCGGGGCTGGTGGATGGGTTGCGGCAGGACGAGTTCACCTTTCTGTTCCAGTTCGACGCGGCTTCGGTGCCATTTCGGAAGAACCCGGAAGGGACCATCGCCGCCTTCCGCATGGCGTTCCGCCCCACCGAGCCGGTGCGGTTGGTGATCAAGCTGCTGAACGGCAGCCAGGCGCCGGGACTGCTGGCGCGGCTGGAGCAGATGGCTGCGGGGCATCGCATCAGCTTCCTCGACCAGCCGCTGGAAAGCCTGGACCGCTTCCGCCTGCTGGCCAGCGTGGACAGCTTCGTCTCGCTGCATCGGGCCGAGGGGCTTGGCCTGTCCATCCTGGAGGCCATGGCCTATGGCCTGCCGGTGGTCACCACCGCCTGGAGCGGCAACATGGACTTCACCACCGAGACGAATGCCGCGCTGGTGGGGTTTGACCTGCGGCCAACAACCGAGCCGCATGGCCCCTACCCGGCCGGCACCAATTGGGCCGAGCCGCGCCTGGACGATGCGGCGCAGCAGATGCGCCGGGTTTGGGCCGAACCAGCCTGGCGCCAGGCGCTGGGCCGCGCCGCCGCTGCCACCATTGCGCAATCATGCTCGCCCGAGGCGGCCGGGAAGGTGATGCGCGAGCGGCTGGAACGCCTGCTGGCTTCCGAGCGAATCCGGGCGCGAACCAGTTCCGGCGCGGTGCTGGCCAAGGCAGCCCCGAGCCGCCAGGGCCTTGGCTGGCGGCTGCTGCGGATTGCCGGTGATGCATGGCGCCACCCGGGTTACTACCTGTCTCGGCTGCCGCGCGTGCCGGCTCTGCTGATGCGCCACGGGCTGCAGGGCGTGCTGTATCGGGCCGGCATGGTCGCGGGCAGTACCTCCGCCATCAAGCGGCAGTACCGGCTGGGTGGGGTTTGGGTCAACGGCATGCTGCCCTGGCTGCGTCGCCGGCTGGCCGCCTTGCAGCCAGCAGCCCGGCGTCGTGTGGTGGCCAGGTTGGACCGCGGCTGATCAGCCTGCCGCGCGCAGCCGGGTGATTTCCGCGAACAGCAGCTGGCTGTGGTCCAGGCTGCGGGCCAGTTCCGCCTGGCAAAGGTCCAGGTGCTGGCGCAGGTCCAGCGCATAGGTCTCGGCCGCTTGTTGCGACTGGCGCAGATGCGCCACCACGCCCGGTTCAACCCGCAGCGCATGCAGCCGGGCAACCTCCCCATTGCTGGCGGCCAGCGCCAGGCTGAGTTGCGTGGCGAGCCAATCCTCGCCCTGTGCCGGGGCGGGCAAGGCGCCTGCCAGGCAGGCAGCCAGGCGGGCAATCCGCGTGGCCTCGCGCAGTTGCGCTGCCGCGCGGGCCGCCGCCAGGCTGGCGCGCACGCTGTGCCGGCGGTGCCACAGGCGCAGCGCCTGGGCGGCCAGGCCGGAGCAGTCGGGCGGTTCAAGCGGGAACAGTGCATCCTGCTGGCCATAGGTTGCCAGGGCGCCATGCAGCTTGGTGCGGGTGTATTCATCCACCGGCAGGCCCAGGCAGGGCACGCCGGCGGCCAGGCCGAACACCAGGGGATGGTAGCGGCTGCTGATGATCAGGCTGGCGCCGGCAGCGGCGGCCACGGCGGCGGCCACCTGCGGCAGGGGAAGCACCCGCAGCGGCAGCCGGCGGGCCAGGGCGGCGGCCATGTCGAGGTCTGCGGGCTGCCCCGGCTGGGCTGGCGCGGCATGCGGCAGGAAAACCAGATCGGCCGGGATTTCCTGGGCCAGGCGACCCAGTTCCGCTGCCAATGCGTCCAGCCAGGGGTTGGCGTCCTCCAGCGGCGTGAAGGCGTGCAGGGTGAGCAGCAGCATCGGCCGGGCCGGCGGCGCCTGGGCCGCGGCCGGCACCAGCGCGGCGGCATCGTCGGCCTGCAGGTGCAGCAGGGCGGGCGCCACGCCCAACTGCCGCGCCAGCGCGTAGGAAGCGGCTTCCCGCACCCCAACCCACTGCGCGGCGCCCAGCAGTTCCGCCACCAGGGGCTGGTCCTCGGCGTTCAGCCAGGGGCCGATGGTCTGGCCCAGGATAATGACCGGGCGGCCCAGCGCCCGGGCCAGCCGCACCATGGCCAGACGTTCCAGGATATGCCCTGGCCAGGCACTGCACAGGTTGCCGCCACCGGAGATGACCAGCGCCTCGGCGGTCAGCATGGCGTGCATGGCTGGTGGTGCGGCGGCGCCTTGCAGCGCGGCGGCCTGCATGGCTTCGATTTGCGCGCGTTCCGCACCGCGCGTGGGCGATACGGTGGCGAAGTCGAGCCGCGCCACGGCTTGCACGCCAAGCCGGGCAGCGGTGGCGGCCGGCGCACCCGAGGCAACCACCAGCGCGGCATCGGGCAGCAATTGCCGGAACAGCGCCAGGTTGGCTTCGAGCATTGCTTCGTCGCCGACATGCCAACTCGCCGGGCCGCCGACATCGGCGAGGAAGAGCAGGCTGCGCGGCGAGTGGCTCACGCCCGGCGCCACCAGCGCCGAGGCGCCGCGGCGGCGGCGCGTTGCCTGGCCAGTTCGGCCTCAAGGCTGTGGGCGTAGCGCGTTGCCTCGGCCATGGCGCCGTGCAGCGCTTCATTCTCCTGGCGCAGGCTCAGCGCATAGCGCTCAGCCTCGCGGAAGCTGACGGCGTGGGTGTCGCGCTCGGTGCGCAGCTGTTCGACATAGGGATAGTCGGCCGTGGCGGCCTCGCCCCAGATCATCGGGAAAGGTTGGCCGGTGAGGGTGCTGCGGGTGCGGCCGTCCATGCAGACCATGGTGAAGGCGCGGCGCGGCGCCTGGGTGCGGTTGACGCCGGAGCGATGCAGCAACCAGTTGTGCAACAGCACCGCATGGCCGGCGGGAACTTCCAGCGGGCGGATGCGGTCAGGCGTGCAATGCATGGCCACGTGGTCTTCGCGCACCGTGCTGCCGAACAGGCTGAGCATGCCGTGGCGGTGCGAGCCGGGCACCACGTCCATGCAGCCATTCTGGGTGGTGGCGTCGTCGATCGCCACCCAGATGGTCACCAGCGGGTCGTGGTCCAGCTTCCACACATCGCCGCCATCCTGGTGCCAGGGCAGGTGGGTGCCCTGCCCGGCCGGTTTGTTCATGATCATGGCGCGGAAGATGGAGACCGGTGCGTGTTCACCATAAACCCGACCGGCGATGGCGCGGAACAGCGGGTGGCGGATCAGCGGCAGGAAGACGTCGTCATGCTCCAGCCCTTGGATTTTGCGATAGCCGAGGGTACCGCTGTCGAAGCGCGCCACCGCGTCGGGCAGTTCCGCATAGGCGCCGCCGGTATCCAGTTGCATCTGCACGCCGGGATTGACGTGTTGGCCCAGGGCAAGGTCATCGGCGCGTTGACACAGCGCCCGCAACTGCGCCGGTTCCGCCACCTGGCCCAAGGGCAGGAAGCCTTCGAGAGTATAACGATCCCAGTCTGCATCGGTAATCATTTGTCAGCATACCGCGTTGCGATGCAGGGGGGCAACGCCGGGGACAGGTGCTGCCGGCTGGAGTCGATTGTGCCGCGCGGCCTGCAGCGCTGCTGCGACCAGCCTGACGCCCGGCCGCTAAGCCCCGCCCGCTTCCACCCGGCCATCCCGCAGTTCCACCAGCCGGTCGAAGCGGCTGAAGATCTTGTCGTCATGCGTCACCACAATCACCGCCGCCTGTTGCTCGCGCGCCACTTGGCGCAGCAGGTCCATCACCACCTGGGCGCGCTCGCTGTCCAGCGCGGCGGTTGGCTCGTCGGCCAGAATGATGCGCGGATTGTTGGCCAGGGCGCGGGCGATGGCGACGCGCTGCGCCTCACCGCCCGAGAGCTTGGCCGGCATGGCGCTGGCGCGCTTGCCCACCTGCAGGTGGTCCAGCAGGGCACGGGCGCGGCGGCGGGCTTCGTCCAGCGGCACGTGGTTCAGCGTCATCGCCAGCGCCACATTGTCGGTGGCATCCAGGAAGGGCAGCAGGTTGTGGAATTGGAAGATGAAGCCGATCTTCTCCCGTCGCAGCGCCCGCAGGTCGGCGCGCGACCAGCGGCCATCCCATACCGTCTCACCGGCCAGGCGCAGTGTGCCGGCATCGGGTTCCAGGATGCAGGCCACCAGGTTCAGCAGCGTGGACTTGCCACTGCCCGAAGGACCGCGCAGCCCGACCACTTCGCCGGCATCCACGCTCAGCGTGATGTCGGCCAGGGCTTGCACCCGCGCCTCGCCAGCGCCGAAGCCCTTGCTGATGCCGCACAGCTCCACCAGTGCGCTCATCCGCCAAGCGCCTGGGCAGGCTCGATGCGCAGCGCGTAGCGCACGCCGAGCAGGCTGGCGAGCAGGCAGATGACGAAGACCAGCACGCCGAAGCCGCTGACTTCCTCCACCCCCAGCACCACGCGGCGGGGGAAATGGTCCTTCACCGCCAGCAGCAGCGATGTGCCACTGACAAAGCTGACCGCGCCCAGCAGCAGCGCCTGCTGCATCACCAGCGCCACAATGGTGCGGTCTGGCGCGCCAATCAGCTTCAGCGTGGCAATCTCGCGCATCTTGTCCATCGTCAGCGTGTAGATGATCAGCGCTACAATCACCGCCGAGACCAGCAGCAGAACGGTGGTGAACAGGCCAATCTGCTTGCGCGCCTTGTCCACCACGCTGCGGGTCAGCACATTCTCCTGCTCGGCGCCGGTCAGGGCGGAAAAATGTTTCCAGCGGCGGATCTCGGCGGCCACCGCTGTTGCATCGGCGTGGGGCGAGAGCCGGGCGATCACGGCATTCACCGTATCCTGCGGCGGCGCGCCGCCACCGCCCTGTTGCGCCCGGCGCGCCGCCGGGGGCGAAAGGCGGAACTGCAAATCCTGGCTGTCGCGCAGTGTTATCCAGGCCAAGGGGTCACCGCCGGTGGAAACGGCGCGGGTGGAAATACCAACCACGCGGTAGCGCAGATTGGCCATCTCCACCACGGCGCCCAACGGCAGGCCGGCGCTGCGGTCCGCCACCATTTCCAGCCGGCCACGGGTGATGCCGCGACCTTCGAGGATGCCGGGCGGTCCGCCCGGGCGGTCCGGCTCATAGCCCACCACCTGCAGGCGCAGCACCGTGCCGCTGCGTTGCCGCCCGGCCTCGCCGGCACGTTCGCGCACCTGGTCCTCATCCGGCACCACGCCGCCCGGGCCTCCGCCATGGCGCGCTTCCACGGTCTGGAAGGTGAGGCTGCCGGCTTCGCGCACGCCGGGCAGCCGGGCCACGGCCTCGCGCACATCGCCCGGTATGCGGCTGGCCTCGGCGAAGGGGCCGCGTGAGCCGCCCTCCACCACCCACAGGTCGGCGCGCATGTTCCGCGCCAGGGAAAGCGCTTCCTCCACCACGCCGCCGTAAATGCCCACCATGGCCAGCGCCACGCCCAGCAGCAGGCCCAGGCCAACGCAGGTCAGCAGGAAGCGGCCGAGGTTGTGGCGCAGGTCGCGCAGGGCCAGGTTCATTCGGCACGCGCCGCCTGGCCCGGCCGCAGCGCGTGCGGCAACTGCGTCACCACCGCCAGCGCGGCGTGTTCCGGCGCCAGTGCCAGCCGTGCATCCAGCGTGCGGGCGATGAAGCGCACCGCTTCCTGCCGCAGCACGCCATCGGCGATGATCCAAACGCGGCCGCTGGCGCCGTCAAAGCCCTCCACCGCCACTTCCGGCACCAGGCGGGCGCTGGGCAGGCGGGCGGTTTCCACCTCCATCTGCACCTGTTCGCCCAGCACCATGCGGGGCGGGCAATTCTCGCAGCGGGCGTAGATGCGGCGTTCCTCGGTAACGCGATCGCTTTCCAGGCCAATGCGCACAATGCGCGCGGCAAACACCGTGCCGGGCAGCGAGCGCAGGCGCAACGCGGCTGGCTGGCCTTCGCGGATCTGTCCGGCGCGGCCTTCGTCGACATAAGCCAGCGCCCATATCGTGGCCGGGTCCATCAGCGTGAATACTGACTCGCTTGGCGCCAGCGCGCTGCCCAATTCGCGTTGGCGGCTGACCACCACGGCATCATAGGGCGCCACCAGCGTGTGCTTGGCCAGCGCGGTTTGCTCGGCCATCAGGGTGGCGCGGGCATCGGCCAGTGCGGCGCGGGCCACGGCCAGGTCGGCACGGGCCACGCCAAGGTCGGCGGCGGCGGCGGTGGCTTCGGTTTCGGCCAGTTCCGCCACTTCCACCGAGGTGGTGCCGCGTGCCGTCAACTCGCGCCGCCGATTGGCCAGGGTGCGCTTTTGCTGCGCCTGGGCGGTGGCGCGTTCCAGCGCGGCGGCCACGCGCAATTGCTGCGCTTCGGCGCTTTGCAGCCCGGCTTCGGCCTTGGCCACGCGGGCCTGCTGTGCCGCCGGATGCAACTGCGCCAGTACCTGGCCGGCGGTCACGCGGTCGCCATGGTCGGCGTGCAGCGCCACCAGCGTGCCGGCCACCTCAAAGCCGATGCGCGAGGTGACCTGTGCCTCGATGGTCCCGAGGCCGAAGACGCGGATCGGGACATCCTGCTCCAGTGCCGCCACTGGCAGCGTGACAGCACGATGCCGCAGCGCCCAGGCGCCGCCAGCCAGGGCAACACCAAGCAGCGCCAGGCCAGCGATCAGTTTCGGGCGCATGCGGTGCGGCTCAGCCGCCCAGGCGCGGGCAGGTTCGCAGCCCGAGGATGGTGTAGAGCGGGCAGGTGCCAACCAGCCCGGTCACCAGCGGCACCAGCCCCACCAGTCCCCACCAGCCAAGCGGGGTGAGATACCCGGCCGCGAGCAGCCCCAGGCCGAGCAAGATCCGCAGAACTTTGTCGATACCGCCAACGTTTTGAGCAAACATGGTGTTCTCCTGGTTACGGCCTGGGGCCGAGGAATACGCTCTCCGCCGAGGTCACCACATGGCCCTCGGCATCCAGCAGGCGGAAGCGCACCGGCACGCTTTCCGGCAGGCGCAGCCCGGCGGCCGAGGTCACCAGGGCACGCCATTCGGTAATGCCATCGCCGCGCGTCGCCACCAGCGGCCGGCCCGCCGCATCCTGCGCCGTATCCTGTACCGCCAGGGTCAGCCCGGCCGGAGCTTCCAGCACCAGCGCGTAGTCCTGGTGTTCGCGCAGCTTGTTGGCCAGTTTCAGCGTATAGGCATTGCGCAGGCCGCCATCGGCCAGGCGCACGAAGATCGGTGCCCGGTCGCGCAGTACCGCCAAGGTCAGCGTACTGCGCAGCAGGAAGCTGACGCCCATGATGCCGGCCACCAGCACGCCGGCATAAACCAAGGTGCGAGCGCGGATCAGCCGGGGCACGTGGCGCACCGCCATGCCGGCGGCCAGGCGTTTGGGCCCCGGCGCGCAGGGTGCCGCCGCCGTGGCACTGGCCGCAAGGTTGGTCGCGGTCTCAAAGCCGATCAGTCCTTCCGGCCGATGCAGCTTGCGCATCACATCGTCGCAGGCGTCGATGCACAGGCCGCAGCCGATGCAGGAAAGCTGCGTGCCTTCGCGGATATCAACGCCCGTTGGGCATACGTGGAAGCATTCGCCGCAGTCGATGCAATCGCCAGCATCCTTGGCGCGGGCCTTGCCGCGCGGCTCACCGCGCCATTCGCGGTAGGATACCACCAGGCTGTTCTCGTCCAGCATCGCGGCCTGGAAGCGCGGCCAGGGGCACATGTAGGTGCACAGCTGCTCTCGCGCCCATCCGGCGAACAGATAGGTGGTCAGCGTGAACAGGCCGAAGAAGAAGTAGGTCTTGGCCGTGGCCGCACCGATGAGGAGGTCCCACGTCACGGTCGGCGCATCCTGGAAGTACATGATCCAGGCGCCGCCAGTGGCCGCGGCAATCACCACCCAGGCACCATGTGTCGCCGCTTTCAGCGCCAGCTTGCGCGGGCCCCAGGGTTGCGCGTCCAGCTTCATGCGGGCATTGCGGTCGCCCTGTATCCAGCGCTCAACCAGCATGAACAGGTCGGTCCACACCGTCTGTGGGCAGGTGAAGCCGCACCACACCCGGCCGAACAGCGAGGTGGCCATGAACAGGCCGATGGCACCGAGGATGAGCAGGCCTGTGAGGTAGTAGACTTCCTGCGGCCAGATCTCGATGAAGAAGAAGTAGAGCCGGCCATGGGTCATATCCACCAGCACCGCCTGGTCCGGTGCGCCCGGCCCACGGTTCCAGCGCAGCCAGGGCACCACGTAGTAGGCGGCCAGACACAGCGCCAGGATGAGCCATTTGGCCCGCCGCACCGGGCCATGAATGGCCTTGGGATAGACCTTTACCCGCGGGGCGTAGAGCGGCTGGTCCTCAGCGGCAACCGGCTTGGCCTGCAGCAGCTTTTCCATGGTTCCACCTGGCTCAGGGCGAGCGTTGGAGCGATGCGGGAGCGTCTTCCGGGCAGAATAATTCGCGCAGCGTGTGCAGCAGCCGCGCCACCTTGGGATCGGCCAGGCGGTACCAGATGGTCTGGCCCTCGCGTCGGGTTGCTACCAACCCATCTTCGCGCAGCAGTGCCAGGTGCTGCGACAGCGCCGATTGCGAAAGCCCCACTTCAGCGACCAGGCCGCCCACATGGCATTCGCCGGCGCCGGCCAGGTGGCACAACACCAGCAGGCGCTTTTCATGCGCCAGCAGGCGCAGCAGGCGGGCGGCCTCGGCCGCCTTTTCCTGCATGATGTTGAGAGTTGGGTCGGTCAGTGACATGGATCTTATATAAGTCTTTTCTACATTACGTTCTACTAATTTAACTCATTCCAGCTATGCGCTTCCGGCACAGGCCCGGCGTTGCCCTCAAAACGCCGTGCCCGACCGCACGCCAAGCCGGCGCAGCACCATGGCGGCCGGGCAGAAGCCGGTGAATGCCGCTTGCACCATGTTCAACCCGGCAAAGGCGGTCAGCAGTAACCAATAGGGGCTGACAAACCAGCCCAGGCTCAGGCTGGTCAGCACCATGCAGCCGGCAAAGGCCAATACTGCCTGATCAAGTGTCATCATCATTATCCTGTCATGCATGGTCGCGCAGCACGCGGTACAGCGCCGGAATGGCCAGCACCGTCAGCAGCGTTGAGGAAAGCAGGCCAAACAGCAGCGCCACCGCCAGCCCCTGGAAAATAGGGTCGGTCAGGATGAAGCCTGCGCCGATCATGGCGGCGGCGGCGGTCAGCGCGATGGGCTTGAAACGCACCGCCCCGGCTTCCAGCGCCACTTCGCGCAAGGCCCGGCCATCACGCGGGGCCTGCCGGATGAAGTCCACCAGCAATATCGAGTTGCGGACGATGATGCCCGCCAGCGCGATGAAGCCGATCATGGAAGGTGCGGTGAAGGCGGCACCCATCAGCGCATGGCCCAGCACCACGCCGGGCAGCGCAAGCGGCACCGGCAGCAACACCACCAGCGGCAGCAAAAAGCTGCGGAACTGCGCCACCACCAGCACATAAATGCCCAGCAGCGCCACGCCAAAAGCCGCGCCCATGTCGCGGAAGGTGATGCGCGTCACCTCCCATTCGCCCTCCCACAACACGCTCGGCCGCGTCTCGTCAAAGGGTTGGCCGGCCAGGCGCAACTCCGGCGCGCCGGGTTGGCCGCGCAGCGCCTCGGCCACCGCCAGCATGGCGTAGATCGGCGCTTCATAGGCGCCGGCCAGTTCCGCCATCACCATCTCGGCATTGCGGCCGTTGCGGCGGAAAATCGGCGGCGAGGCCGGCTCCTCGCTGACTTGCACCAGGCTGCCGAGTTCCACCGCGCCGCGCCGCCCGGGCACCGGCGTGGCCAGCAAGCGTTCCGAGAGGAACAGCGCCTCCTTCGGCAGCCGCACCATGATGACTGCCGGATTGCGCCCCGCACCACGATGCGAGAAGCCCACCGGCACCCCGCCCAGCAGCGTGCGCAGCGTGTCATGCACCGCGGCTTCCTCCACGCCGAAGAACTCCAACTGATCCGGCAGCAGCCGCACCCGCAGGCGGCGGCCCGGGTCACCAATGGTGTCGTCGATATCAACAATGAAGGGCACGCTGCGGAAGGCGGTGCGCAACTGCGCGGCAGTGGCGCGACGTGACGCCGCATCGGGGCCATACACCTCCGCCAGCAGTGTGCTCAGCACCGGTGGGCCAGGCGGCACCTCCACCACGCGCAGCCGGGCATCGGCCGGCAGAGCGAGGGCGCGCAGCCTCTCGCGCACATCCAGTGCGATGGCGTGGCTTTCGCGGCTTCGCGCGTGCCTGTCCGTCAGTTGCAGGTCCAGGTCGCCGCGGCGCGGTTCCTGCCGGGCGAAGTAGTGCCGCACCAGGCCATTGAAGTTGAACGGTGCGGCGGTGCCGGCATTCAGTGTGGCGCTCAGCAGTTCCGGCACCGGGCGCAGCAGTTCCATCGCTGCCAGCAGCGTGCGCTCGGTGTCCTCCAGCGCGCTGCCGGCCGGCAGGTCCAGCACCACCGCCAACTCGCTCTTGTTGTCGAAGGGCAGCAGCTTCACCACCACATGTCGGGTGGCGAACAACACCATGCTCGCCAGCATCAGCGCGCCGGTAGTACCCAGGAACAGCCAGGCGCGGCGCTTGGGCAGCACCAGCGGCGCGGCAATCCGCCGATACACCCGGCCCAGCGCATCGCCATGCGCGGCTTGGCTGGCGCCCAGCTTCACCATCAGCCACGGCGTCAACACCATGGCCGAGAAAAACGAAAACGCCATTGCCGCCGAGGCCACCGCCGGGATCGGCGCCATGTACGGCCCCATCATGCCGGAGACAAAGAGCATCGGCAGCAACGCCACAATCACGGTCAGCGTCGCCACAATGGTTGGGTTGCCCACCTCGGCCACGGCTTCGATCGCGGCCTGCACGCGGTCCCGTCCGTCGCGCATGGCCCAGTGGCGGTCGATATTCTCCACCACCACAATGGCGTCATCCACCAGGATGCCGATGGAAAAGATCAGCGCGAACAGCGAAACGCGGTTCAGCGTGTAGCCCAGCAGCCAGGCACCGAACAACGTCAGCAGAATGGTCGCTGGGATCACCACCGCCGTCACCGCCGCCGCGCGCCAGCCAATGGCCAGCCAGATCAGCGCCACAATGCTCACCGTCGCCAGCGCCAGATGCTCCAGCAACTCGTCGGATTTCTGCTGCGCCGTGGCGCCGTAGTCGCGCGTCATCTCCGCGACGACGCCTGCGGGAATGGTCCGGCCGTGCTCCGCCGCCAACCGTGCCTGCACCGCCTGGGTTACCTGCACCGCATTGGCGCCAGGCCGCTTGGCAATGGCCAGCGAAACCGCCGGCGCCCGCGCCCAATCCGTGCCGGCACGCGTCAGCCGCCACAGTCGCGCCTCGGCCGGTGCCGGTTCGGCGCTGATCCGCGCCACATCGCCCAGATAAACCGGGTGCCCATCCCGCGCTGTCAGCAGCAGCAGCCCGGCATCGGGTACGCCGCGCAGGGTTTGCCCGGCCTGCACCACCAAGGCCTGGCCCGCATGCCGCACAGTGCCGGCCAGGAAGCTGCGATTGGCGCCCTGCAACTTCTCCACCAACTGGTTGAGCGTTATGCCGTGCAGCGCCAGCATCTCCGGCAGCGGCTCCACCCGAATCTCCGGTGCCCGCCCGCCGACAAGATAGGTCAGCCCCACCTCCGGCACCTTGGCCAACTCGCTCATCAGCCGGTCGGCCACCTCATGCAGCGCGCCGTCGGTCCAGCGCGGCTCGGCGGCATGCAGTGTCACCACTGCAACGGCGACGTCATTGATGCCGCGCCCCACCACCAGCGGCTCGGGAATGCCCAAGGGAATGCGGTTCCAATTGGCGCGCAGCTTTTCATGCACGCGCAAAATCGCATCCTCTGCGCTGGTGCCCACCAGAAAGCGCACCGTCACCAACACTTGGTCGTCCTGGGTTTGGCTGTACACATGCTCCACGTCGGGGATGGCCAGCACGATGGCCTCCAGCGGTCGCGTCACCAGCTCCATTGCATCCGCCGCGGCAAGGCCGTCGGTACGGAGTTGCACGTCCACCATGGGGACGCTGATCTGCGGCTCTTCTTCCCGCGGCAATGCCAGCAGCGCCAGCAGGCCCAGCCCCAAGGCGGCAACCAGCAGCAGCGGCGTCAGCGGCGAGCGGATGAAGCCGCGCGCCAAAAGGCCGGAAAGGCCGAGCTTCATGGCCGCACCAGCGTATCATTGGTATGCAGGCCCGAGAGGATTTCCACCCCAGCCTCGCGCAGCGGCCCGCGCTGCACCGGCACCAGCGCGCCGGAAGCCAGCTTCGCCAGGTCGATGCCCGGGCCTGCCAACAAATACTCGGCCGGCACCACCAAGGCCATGTGGCGCTCTACCGGAATGGTAACGCGCACTCTTTCGCCCACGAAGAAGTCGCCCAACCCCGGTACCTCGGCATCGGCCACCACCATGCCGTCCTGCAACTGCGGATAGACCAGGCGAATGCGCCCCTGGCCCAACTCACCCGCGCCCATGCCCCGCGCACCCACGGCCACCGCGTCGCCAGTGCGCAGGAAGCGCGCATGGCGTTCCGGCAGCCGCAGCCGCAGCACATAGGTGTCGGTGGCAATGGCAAACACCATCTCGCCGGGCTGTACCACCGCACCGGGTACCCCGCGCACCCGCAACACCCGCCCGGCCTGGGGCGCCAGCACCTGGCCCTCGCGCTGCTGCTGCACCACCACGGCGCGTTCTGCCTGGGTTACGGCGGCCTGGGCTTCCACCACATCAAGCGCGGTCTGGGTCTCCTCCAGCCGCACCTGAGTTGCCGCGCCACTGGCACGCAACGCCCGGGCGCGGTCATGGTCCAGCACCGCCTGGCGGCGCTGCGCCGCATGGGCGGCCAGCCTGGCATCCAGCGCCGCGAGTTGCAGCGCCAGCTTGGGGTCCTCCACTTCGGCCAACACCTGCCCGGCCTGCACCGCGTCACCCTCGCGCACCGCCACGGCGCGCAGTGAACCGGCAATGCGTGTGCGCGCTTCCACCTCGCGCCAGCTTTCCACGGTGGCAAACACCGGCCGCCGATCCTCTACTGGCACCGGCGCCAGGGTCAGCGGCTGCGCCCGGGCGGGCAGCGGTACGGTCAGCATAGCCAGCAACAGCCAGCGCAACACGGAATAATGGCGGGGGAAGCGCATGGGGACGAAGCCTTCAGTGCGAGCTGAAGCTTTATATTAGGAAAACCTTATATTAAGCAAGCACCGATCTGCCGCCCTTCCCTGGGGGCAGGACACCCCTTAAGGAAACTGCATGAACGTCCAGAACCAGCCGCAGGCAATGACCGCGGCCATGCGGCGCAATCTGCTGCTGCTCACGCTGTGCCAGGCCATTGCGCAGTCCGGCAACGTGATCATGCTCAGCATAACCGCGCTCTCGGTCATCGGTTTCTTCCCCTACCGGGAAATGGCGACGCTTCCGGCAACCCTGCAACATTTCGGTGTCATGCTCGGGGTCTTCCCCGCCTCGGCGTTGATGATGCGCATGGGGCGCGGCTTCGGCTTCCGGGTTGGCTCGCTGTTCGGCATGGCGGGCGCGGCTTTTGGCGGCTGGGGGCTGTACAGCGCCGACTTCCTGATGATGTGCCTGGGCGGGCTGGTGCTGGGCTATTCCATTGCCAACCTCAACCTGTACCGCTTTGCCGCCGTGGAGTTGGTGCCCTTTTCCTACCGCGCCCGCGCCATCGCCTGGGTCACGGCGGGTGGCGTGCTGGCGGCCAGCATTGGCCCGCTGGTGGTGCGCACCACCTTCGACAGCATGGCGCCCATCTATCTGGGCTGCTACCTGGCGATGATCGGTATCCACGCCGTGGTCTTCATGCTGATGGGCTTCGTCGATTTCCCGCCGGTGCAGCGCCAGGCCCGTGCCGAAGGCCCGGTGCGGCCCATGCTCACCATTGCCCGCCAGCCGCGCTATGCCGCCTCGGTCATTGCCGGCACGGCGGCCTGGGCGGCGATGATGTTTCTGATGAGCTCGTCGCCACTGGCCATTGTTGGCTGCGGCCTGCCACCGACCGAACCGCCCTTCGTCATCTTCCTGCATGCCACCAGCATGTACGTGCCCTCGTTCTTCACCGGGCATCTCATCGGCCGCTTCGGCACCGAACGCATCATGGCGCTGGGCTGCGCCATTCTGCTCGCCTGCGTTGTGGTGGCGGTGAGCGGCATGACCGTATGGCACTTCCGCCTGGCGCTGATGCTGAACGGTATTGGCTGGAACTTCCTGTTCGTCGGCGCCACGGCGCTGATCACCACCTGCTACCGCCCCTCGGAGCGTGGCAAGGCGCAGGCGTTCAATGACTTCATGATCTTCGGCACCACCGCCTGCGCCAGCTTCCTTGCCGGCGTGCTGCAGGAACGCATTGGCTGGACCGCGCTGAACCTGCTTTCGGTGGTGCTGGTTGGGCTGGCCTGCGGTGCCGTGGCCTGGCTGGCGCTGCAACGGCAGCGGGAAGCGGCCGTGGTGTGAGCGCGGCGTTTGGATTTACCGCACGGTGGGGAACAGGACTTGCGCCAGCGTGGAGACGTTGCGGCCGAACAAGCCATAACATGTGGGGAGATTGCGCTAACCCATTGAGGGGAAGGGTGCTGCCAGAGAGACTGAACTCTCGACCTCTCCCGTACCAAGGCCGCATGGTAGGGCTATAAAAATACGCAATATCAGCAGGTTATTTGCATGGCAGAGGCTCGAGTGCCAGTGGTGCGTCAGGGCTTTGTTTGCAAGGCTGAGGCTGGAGAGCAGACCCGCCAGCATGGCCGCAACCACAAGACCTTGTTGCCGGTCGGCATCCTATTCTCGGGCGCTCGGTTGTCCCGCGAGGAAAGTCATAGCCCATTCTCCGCGACGGCAATGGTCTCGGTCCTCAGGGCTTAGACGTTTCCATCCATGGCCTTTTCCAGGATCAACCAGTTCAGCCTCAGTTCTGCCACCGCCCGCCTGACCTGCGCATTCTCCTGCTCCGGCTATGTCAGCTAGCCCAGATCGTCGGGCTTGGGTTTCGGCACATAGGGCAGCGCGGCAAGACGCAGTTGCAACTGGCCATTGTGGTGGCGGGGCTTGGGGTGGCGGGGCTTGGGGCGGCCCTGGGCGCCCCGGGGCCGGCCGGCTGAGCCGGCGGGGCGCTGCCCGCAAGTTAATTTGATGAATTCCGATTAATTCCGCCCGGCATCCCCAAATTGGTGGATGCGGCTTCCGCCTGCGGCATGTGAAACTTGGCGTAATGACCAAGGCCGGCCGAGGTGGGGAGCGCAAGCGACCGCCCCGGGCTGGCCTGGCACCCAGAAGTCGGAGCCTACCCCCATGGCACAGATCAGCTTTTCCCTGCCCAGCGATGCCACCGCGGTGACCTTGGGGGCGGCGGGGTTGGTGAATACCTATGCGGCTAGTGACCAGTTCGCTCCCAGCTTGGCGGCGCTGCCGGGCGGTGGCCATGTCGTCACTTGGATGTCGCGCGGGCAGGATGGCAGCGGCTATGGGGTTTTCGCCCAGCGCTACCAGGCCGATGGCAGCAAGCTGGGTGGGGAGTTTCAGGTCAACACTACCACGAGTAGTGACCAGGAGTTTTCCGCCGTCACCGGCCTGGCCGATGGCAGCTTCGTTGTTGCCTGGATGTCCTTGGGCCAGGATGGTTCGGGCTGGGGCATCTATGGCCGCCGCTTTGATGGCACCGGCCCGGTGGGCGGGGAGTTCGCCATCAGCCAGGGCAATTTCGAGCAGCAATGGCCCAGCATCACCGCGCTGGCGGATGGCGGCTTCCTTGCCACCTGGATGTCCCTGCATCAGGACGGTTCCAACTGGGGCATCTACGGTCGGCGCTATGACGCCGCCGGGAACCCACAGGCCAATGAGGCGCTGATCAATACCACCACCGCGAATGATCAGGTTTACTCTTCGGCGGCGGTGCTGGCGGGCGGCGGCTATGTGGTTACCTGGCAGTCCACCGGCCAGGATGGTTCCGGCGATGGCATTTATGGCCAGCAATTCGGCGCCGATGGGGCGCCCCTGCATGGCGAGTTCCAGATCAGCCAGGCGGCCTTCAGCCAGGCGCATGCCAGTGTTACCGGCCTGGCTGGCGGTGGCTTTGTCGTCACGTGGTCGTCGGCAGGCCAGGACGGTTCCGGCTTTGGCGTCTATGGCCGGCGCTTTGATGCGGCCGGGCAGGCGCTGGGCAATGAGGCGCTGCTGACCAGCACCACCAGTGGCGACCAATGGATCCCCAGCGTCACCGCCCTGGCGGATGGCGGCTTCCTGGTGCTGTTCGATGATTCGTCTTCCGGAACCGGGAAGCAGCGCGCCACCCGCTTCGGCGCCGATGGCGAGCGGGTTGGCGGCGAGACCCTGGTCGGCGCTGGGAATGACACCTTTCACGACCTCAACGGCGAGCAGGTGGCGCAACTGGCCGATGGCCGGGTGGTGGCCACTTGGCAGGAGTTTGTGCCGGCCGGTCACAGCATCGGTTTCGGCATCGAATCCCGCATCCTCACCCTGGGGGATGACAGCTTCCACGGCACCGCCGGCGCCGCCCTGGCCATTCCGCTGAACCTGGCGCTGACCGGCACCGGCAGCGTCACCCTCACCGGCTTTCCGCCCGGCAGCAGCTTCAACCTGGGCAGTGCCGGCCCCAATGGCAGTTGGGTCATCCCCGCCAGCACGGGCGCGGACCTTTCCGGCCTTACCATCACCGTGCCCAGCGGCGGCGCCGGCACCTACCGGCTGCATGTTACGCTGGATGCGCAGGAAGCCAGCGCCAGCAGCGTCACCACCGGCGCCTTCATAGCCCTGTCCGCTCCGGCCTATGCAGCGCCCACCGA